>CAZMVM010000023.1:17997-30154 GCA_964569785.1 uncultured Pigmentiphaga sp.
ACGATGGCCATATCTTCTGTACGGAAGACCAAATTCTCGATGAGTGTGTCGCATTCACCCGACAGGTGCAGCAGGTGTATGCCGATTTCGGTTTTCATGAAGTTTTGTATAAGGTGGCCACCCGTCCGGAGAAACGCATAGGCTCGGACGAGATTTGGGACAAATCTGAACAAGCGCTCATGGAAAGCCTGCGCCGCATTGGCGTGGAGTATGAAATTGCGGAAGGTGATGGCGCCTTCTACGGCCCTAAGATCGAATACACTTTGAAAGACGCCATTGGCCGGCAATGGCAATGCGGTACCATCCAAGTCGACTTCTCCATGCCCGCACGTCTGGGCGCGGAATATGTCGACGCAAACGATGTGCGACGAACGCCGGTCATGCTGCACCGGGCCATTCTGGGCTCGTTCGAACGGTTCATCGCCATGTTGCTCGAGAACCACGGGGGCGCGATGCCGCCCTGGCTCGCGCCGGTACAGGCCGTGGTGTGCAGCATTTCTGAAGGTAGCGCGAATTATGCCGAACAGGTGACAGAAACGCTCCGCAACAAGGGCTTACGCGTTGAAAGTGATTTGCGTGGTGAAAAGATCACTTATAAAATCAGAGAGCATAGTTTGCAGAAAGTCCCCTACATCTTGGTAGTGGGCGATAAAGAACGGCAAGCCCATGCAGTGGCCGTACGCGCACGGGGTGGGGTTGATCTTGGCGTTATGCCGGTCGAGCAATTCATCGAACGCCTTGCCTCCGAAGTGGCACAAAAAAGCGATGTTCAGCTGCCTGACTCAAAGAAGGCACAGGCCTGAACCGCTCACGGCCCAGCGGGCTTTGCATCTTACGGTTATTCATTAAGGAGTCAACAACATCGCAACCCACAAGTCCCATCGCATTAACGGCGAAATAACAGCGCCTGAAGTGCGCTTGATTGGTCTCGACGGCGAGCAGCTTGGTATTGTCAAGCTGGCTCAAGCGTTTCAGCTGGCAGAAGAAAACGACGTAGATCTGGTTGAAATTGCGCCCATGGCGCAACCGCCAGTCTGTCGTCTCATGGACTACGGAAAGTTTAAGTACCAAGAGCAAAAACGCCAGCACGAGGCCCGAATAAAACAAAAGACCATACAGGTAAAAGAAGTCAAGTTCCGACCCGCCACCGATGAGGGCGACTACCAGGTCAAGGTGCGCAACGCTCGGCGCTTTCTGGAAGAAGGCGACAAGTGTAAGGTGACATTGCGCTTTCGTGGTCGGGAGATGGCACATCAGGAATTGGGAATGCGGGTACTCGAGCGAGTACGCGACGACCTTAGCGATATAGCGCAAGTCGAGGCGATGCCTAAACTTGAAGGTCGTCAAATGGTGATGGTGTTGGCCCCCCGCAAGAAAGCTGCAAGTTCAAAAGAAAAAGACAGGGTCGCGTAGAGCCGCTATAATCGCTTGTTTTGCGAAGGCTGCAGCGATTCACACGCCGGCACGCTTTTGGGGTGCCGGAATGGTTTTGAGCGTGAACGGCACCGGCGGTCGGGTTCGTTTTGTACTGCCAGGCTAATAGAACGGTGGCGCATTCTCACCTTAGGGTGCGGTCGTTCTTGTGCACTTTACTAAGCGTGTTTCGCTGCAGGGTGTGTCAACGCAGTGGGCTTGTGTTCGGGCGCATTTGCCGTAACTCCTTATCGCGTAAATTGCGTTCAGTGACGGCAAAGCCAGTCACACTGAGCTCTGGCACGCTTTCCTCCTTTTTCTTTGTTCTCTTAGCGAGAACACACGTTAGCCTTGCGCGTGCTCAATGGGTGCATGCGTGAGGCGATTGGTCGACTTCGGGCAAAGTGCCTTGTAGGTACGCGAAGTCAACTTGGGCAACCAGGTTGCGCCTTGAAGTCAATTTAAAACCCCTAGGAAGTCATCATGCCTAAACTCAAGACCAAAAAAAGCGCCTCAAAACGCTTCAAGGTTCGCGGTAGCGGATCGATCAAGCGCGGGCAGGCGTTCAAGCGCCACTTGCTAACAAAGAAAAGCCCAAAGAACAAGCGTCAATTACGCGCTACTGTCCATATCCATCCGGCGGACACCAAGGCAGTTCGCGCGATGTTACCGTTTGCCTGATTCAGGAGTTCTACGATGCCTAGAGTCAAACGCGGTGTAACCGCTCGCGCACGCCATAAGAAAGTCATTGCCGCAGCCAAGGGCTATCGCGGTCGTCGAGGCAACGTATTCCGCGTTGCAAAACAAGCGGTCATGAAGGCGGGTCAGTACGCCTACCGGGATCGCCGCAATAGGAAGCGCACGTTTCGAGCGTTGTGGATTGCCCGTATTAACGCGGCAGTCCGCGAGCATGGCGTCACCTATAGCGCCTTCATTGCTGGGTTGAAGAAAGCCTCGATCGAGCTCGATCGTAAGGTGCTTGCCGACATGGCTGTGCACGATAAGGCTGCCTTCGCAGCCGTTGTACAGCAGGCCAAGAGCGCGTTGGCTGCCTGATCCAACCGGATCGCACTCCTCATCCAGCCTCTACAAGGCGGGGTGTCGCACTGCAAACGGGGCTGTCGATAGCCCCGTTTGCGTTTCCCCGTGTGCCTCACGCCTTTCCGCGCATGTGCCCGTCTTCCTATCCGATTTCTCCCCAAGGAGCATTGAATGTCATCGAGTTTGGACGCGCTGATCGACGATGCCCGCCAACAGTTTGCCGCGGCGCGTGACTCCGCGTCATTAGAAAATGCGAAAGCTCGCTTTCTGGGCAAGCAGGGCGCGATCACCGAGTTGCTCAAAGGCCTGGCACGCTTGTCGCCGGAGGAAAGGCGCAGCCAAGGGGCGCGCATCAACCAAGCAAAAGCGGCCATAGAGGCCTTGTTGAACGAGCGTCGCCAAGAACTTCTGGACGCCCGTCTGAATGCGCGGCTGGCGGAAGAAACGATCGACGTCACGCTACCGGGCCGAGCAAGAGGGGTAGGGGGCATTCATCCCGTCATGAAAACCTGGCAGCGGGTAGAAGAAATCTTTCGTTCCATTGGTTTCGACGCGGCTGACGGCCCGGAAATTGAGGACGATTGGACCAACTTCACGGCGCTCAACAACCCGGAGAACCATCCTGCTCGTTCTATGCAGGATACGTTCTACATTGATATGAACGACGCGGGCGGCCTGCCGTTGTTATTGCGTACGCACACGAGCCCCATGCAAGTCAGATACGCACGCATGCATAAGCCGCCGATCAAAGTCATCGTGCCCGGCCGGACCTATCGCGTCGACAGTGATGCCACCCACTCGCCCATGTTTCATCAGGTTGAAGGGTTGTGGATTGATGAAGATATCTCGTTTGCCGACCTGAAGGGCGTATACACGCACTTTCTGCGCTGCTTCTTCGAAACCGATGACCTCGTCGTCAGGTTTCGCCCGTCCTTCTTCCCATTTACCGAGCCGTCGGCCGAAATCGACATGATGTTCACCCACGGGCCGAATAAAGGGCGTTGGCTGGAAATATCGGGTTCTGGTCAGGTGCATCCCGAAGTTGTGCGCAATTTTGGTCTCGATCCTGAGCGTTACATCGGTTTTGCCTTCGGATCCGGCTTGGAACGCCTCACGATGTTGCGCTACGGCGTTCACGATCTGCGCCAATTCTATGAAGGCGATCTTCGCTTTTTGCGCCAGTTCAACCCGCACCTGTAAGGATTAACGCGATGCAATTCCCTGAATCCTGGCTGCGTGCCTTTGTCGATCCTGATCTAGACACCCAGGCATTAGCTCACGAGTTAACCATGGCCGGGCTTGAGGTCGAAGAAACCGAACCTGCAGCCCCCGACTTCTCAGGTATCGTGGTGGCGCGCATTGAAGCGGTAGAGGCTCATCCGAACGCCGATAAGCTACAGGTTTGCCGCGTCGACGATGGGAGCGGCGAACTTTTGCAGATCGTCTGCGGTGCTCCCAACGCCGCAGCAGGGCTCAAAGTACCCCTCGCTCGCATTGGAGCGGTGCTGCCGGGTGGTATGACGATAGGCAAGGTGAAAATGCGGGGTGTTGAATCCTTCGGCATGCTGTGCTCGGCTCGTGAGCTCGGGTTGTCGGAGGATCACGAGGGACTGCTCGTGCTCGACGAGAGCCAGGCGGTGGGGCAGTCGTTGCGTGAGGCGCTCGATCTCGACGACACCATTTTCACGTTGAAACTGACGCCGAACAAAGCAGACTGTCTTTCGGTGTTCGGCGTGGCGCGGGAAGTGGCGGCTCTCACTGGCGCGCCCTTGAACGCTCCAGACGTGAAGCCAGTGGAACCAGCACACGACGACGTGCTGCCGGTCTCGATCGAGGCGCCGGATCTGTGCGGACGCTTTGCCGGTCGTATCATTCGCGGCGTCAATGCACGGGCGGGCACGCCAGATTACATCAAGCGACGGCTCGAGCGCTCGGGGCAACGTTCCATTTCTGCGTTGGTGGATATTTCTAACTATGTGATGCTCGAGCTGGGTCGTCCGACCCACGTATTTGATCTCGCCAAGATTCAGGGCGGGCTCCATGTGCGCTGGGGGCGCAAAGGCGAAAGTCTCGAACTCTTAAATGGACAGACCGTCGAACTTGATGAGTCGGTCGGCGTCATTGCCGATGACGAAAGGGTTGAGAGCCTGGCCGGCATCATGGGCGGTGAAGCGACCGCAGTCACGCTTGACACGACCGATATTTACGTGGAAGCGGCATTCTGGTGGCCAGATGCAATCGCCGGACGGGCCCGCCGCTTCAACTTCTCCACCGATGCGAGTCACCGCTTCGAAAGGGGCGTCGACGCAGAAACGGTGCGGGAGCACCTCGAGTACATGACGCAATTGATACTCGATATCTGTGGCGGTCAGGCCGGGCCCGTTGATGACCAAATCATTGCACTTCCCGAGCGTTCTCCAGTGCGGATGCGGGTGGCACGTTGCCGCAAGGTGCTAGGCGTGGATATTGCCGAAGAGGAAATTGCTTCGATATTTTCCCGCTTGAGCTTCAGGTTTGAGCGTGACGACGAAGCCTTTGTGGTGACACCCCCGTCGTATCGCTTCGATATCAAGATCGAAGAAGACCTGATCGAGGAAGTCGCCCGCTTTTACGGATACGAACGAATACCCGATTTGCCTCCGAAAGCGCGCGCGAACATGCGTGCAATTCCGGAGACGGTGCGCTCGGTCCACACGTTACGCCACATGGTGGCAGCACTCGACTACCAGGAAGTGGTGAACTTTAGCTTCGTGTCGGCAGATTGGGAGCGTACCCTGGCGAACAACTCTGATCCGATTCGCTTGCTGAACCCGATCGCCAGCCATCTCTCGGTCATGCGCACCAGCTTGATGGGCGGCCTACTGGACCGCGTCCACTATAACTTCAATCACAAACAGACCCGTATTAGGCTCTTTGAATTGGGCCGCGTGTTTCTGCGTGATCCGAATGTCAAGGATGGTCCGTTAGAGGTGGCTGGTGTGCATCAGCCACTCAGGTTGGCCGGTATCGCTTACGGGCCGGCGTTGCCCGAGCAGTGGGGAGTTCCCCAGCGGCCCGTCGACTTTTATGACGTAAAAGGCGATATTGAGACTCTTGCAGGGGCCGCCGGACGCTTGCGCTTCCAGCCAGACACCCATCCCGCCCTGCATCCGGGGCGCAGCGCGCGAATTGATCTCGACGGTAAGCTTCTGGGGTGGTTGGGTGAGATTCATCCCCGCTGGGCACAAGAGGCAGGTCTGCCGCAGGCTCCGATCGTGTTCGAGTTGGAGGCCGATCCCCTAATGCAGCTTCAGCTACCCCAGCCTGAAGCGGTTTCACGTCAGCCCGTGGTGCATCGCGACCTTGCACTCTGGTTGCCAGAAGCGGTCTCTTACCAAGCCGTGCTCGATACGCTCAACGCTGTACGGGAGGAAGAGGGCATGGAGATCGTCCGCAACATTGCTCTTTTCGACGTCTGGCGTGATAAGTCTTTGTCCAATAAGGAGAAAAGCCTTGCGTTTCGGGTCACGCTGCAGGATACTCAGGTGACGTTAGACGATGCGCGTGTGGACGCTTGTATGGCGCGATTGCGCGATGCCCTTGTGCAGCGCCACGGCGCACGCCAGCGTGTTTAACCACCCTATGACATGTCTGCCGTGTACGTTCCTGAATCCGAATCAGTGCCCCGTCCAACGCGGCCGCAAGCGCGGACCGTAACCAAGGCAGAGCTTGCCGAGCTGTTGCATGAGCGCATGGGCTTGAATAAGCGCGAGGCAAAAGAACTGGTCGAAGCGTTTTTTAACGAAATCTGCATCGCCCTGGAAGGGGGCGATGCGGTAAAGTTGTCCGGTTTCGGTAATTTCCAGGTGCGCGATAAGCCGCAGCGTCCCGGCCGCAATCCCAAAACGGGTGAGGTCATCCCCATCGCTGCTCGGCGCGTGGTAACGTTCCATGCCAGCCAAAAGCTCAAGAGTCTCGTCGAACAGGTGCCGCCCGACGACCCACTGCAAGCAAAACCCGATGTCCCCCAATCCTGATTTCCAGTTCCTGATTAAAAGGTAGGGCCATGACACGTTCGGAAGTCGGCATTGTGCTGCCTCCCATTCCCGCCAAACGCTATTTCACTATCGGTGAGGTTGCCGAACTCTGTGGTGTCAAACCTCATGTGCTCCGGTACTGGGAGCAAGAGTTCACCCAGCTTCGACCTATTAAGCGACGAGGCAATCGCCGTTACTACCAGCATCACGAGGTATTGCTGGTACGACGTATTCGCGAACTCCTCTACGAGCAGGGCTTTACCATCAGTGGCGCCCGGAACCGTCTCAGCGATCCGCGCGCCGCACAGCAGCTCGAAGAGTCGCTCTCGTTATCAAAATCCCATATTCGAGCCTTGCGAGCCGATTTGGTCGAGCTTTCGAATTGGTTGACGTCAGGCCTGGAAGCAGCCGACGCGTTTATGCGCAAAATGAGTGCGCCGGGTGCTTCAGGTTTAGCTGCAGAGGGCAGCTCAAACGCCGGCACACCGGTACGCGATGAGCCATTGGCAGCGGAGAGTGTTGATACGCAGTCTCCATCGGCAGATGGATCGGACTCGGTCCCGGAGGGCGGCACGACTTCCGGTGTCGCACCTCAGGAGTCGCTCCCGGATAGCGAGTCGCCCGCCGTGAACGTTTCAGTAGGCAGTGCAGGAACTTCGCAACCTTCGAGTGAGTCTGGAGCCTCTGCTGTTGCCCCGGTCGAGCCTAGGCCTTCCGGCTCGTCGTAGCCAGTCAACGAAGCACGCGTCCGCTCCTGACGCTGTTCCGTTCTCGCGAGGAACGCGGCGCGGGGCGCCGTCCAGATCGCCAATCCCGCGAGCGTAAAGCCCACCTAAGTGTCATCGTTGACGCAATTTGTGCAGTGCCAAAGGCGCGGCCCAAGATTCAAAAGAAACCCGAGCATTGAGTGATCGCGGATCCGCTGTCAAGATGGGTCGCGGGTTCGGTTTCCTGAGGCGGGGCGGTTAAGCATAACCGCATGTTGTGTCTCACTCAGCCGTTGGATTTTGCCTGAACTTGCTTGCTTTAAGTGGTACCGTTTTGGTACTATATGGGTGTTGCTGTTCAGCGCCGCAGCGTACTGCTGCAACGCAACGATCACGGATGCGGCAGATCCCCGGCAGCGTGAACATTAGCCTGCCGCTGCGGTTCATTGATCAACACCGGGCGGCTCATTGGGGTTGTGCGGATTCGCTAGGTTTTGCTTAACAAATTTGAATGCGCGTGTTTACGCCACGCCTGCAACGGTTAGCCGTTGGGCAGTGCCGGTTGCAAATGCGCCGCGGGAGTTTTCCTGTCTCATGCTACGTATCAGCAAACTTACCGACTACGGCACCCTGGTGCTAAGTCAGCTGGCGGCAGAGTCCGAGCGAATTCTCAGTGCCAGCGAGTTGGCAACCATGTTGCAGTTGGGCCAACCTACCGTCAGTAAAGTGCTTAAAACGCTATCGCGACACGGCTTGGTCAAAGCGATTCGGGGGGCACAGGGGGGGTACGCCCTTAGCAGGGCGGCAGAGGAAATAAACCTGGCGCAGATTGTAGATGCCCTTGAAGAACAGCCGTTCGGCTTGACCGAGTGCAGCGCACATGCGGGCATTTGCAGTTTTGAAGCAAATTGTCGTGTGCGGGTGAACTGGCAGCGTGTTAACGCAGCATTGCGTCATAGTTTGCAGGAAATCACGCTCGCGGACATGGTTCAACCCATCGACCATCCCATCGTCACCCATGACTCACCCCGCAGTGCCGGGATTTATCCGTCTCAATCCGCCATTACCTGGAGTTCAGGCAAATGAATATGTATACCGAACAACGCAAGAACGATCATATTGAGGCATTCCTCGATCGCGAATACACGGCGGGGTTCGAGACGCAGGTTGAATCCGATTCGCTCCCCAAGGGGCTTTCGGAAGATGTGATTCGCACCATTTCTGCGAAGAAGAACGAACCCGAGTTTCTGCTCGAGTGGCGCCTCGAGGCATACCGCACCTGGCTGAAAATGACTCCGCCGGAGTGGGCTCACCTGAGCTTTCCGCCCATCGATTTTCAAGACATCGTTTACTATTCGGCTCCGCGCAGTAAGGCCGATGCCCCCAAGAGCCTGGATGAGGTCGATCCCGAGCTGCTGCGAACCTACGAGCGCCTGGGTGTTCCGTTGCATGAGCGTGCACGCTTGGCTGGGGTGGCGGTGGATGCGGTGTTCGACTCGGTATCAGTGGCCACAACGTTTAAGGAAGAGCTGGCTGAACACGGCATTATTTTCTGCTCGTTTTCTGAAGCCGTTCGCGAGCATCCGGAACTGGTTCGTAAGTATCTGGGTACCGTAGTCCCGCCGGGCGACAACTTCTATGCCGCCCTGAATTCCGCCGTGTTTTCTGACGGTTCGTTCGTCTACATTCCAAAAGGGGTGAAGTGCCCCATGGAGTTGTCGACCTATTTTCGTATTAATGCGCGTGATACCGGGCAATTCGAACGTACCCTCATCATTGCCGAAGAGGGTGCCAGCGTCAGCTATCTTGAGGGCTGTACGGCGCCCATGCGCGACGAGAATCAGCTTCACGCAGCGGTTGTCGAGCTCATCGCACTGGATGACGCTTCCATCAAATATTCGACGGTACAAAACTGGTACCCGGGCGATAAAGATGGGGTGGGTGGCATTTACAACTTCGTCACCAAGCGCGGTGTCTGTTTGGGAGATCGGTCACGAATCTCCTGGACTCAGGTCGAAACGGGGTCGGCCATTACGTGGAAGTACCCCAGCGTGATTTTGCGGGGTGACGACTCAGTGGGTGAGTTTTACTCGGTTGCGCTCAGCAACCACCGCCAGCAGGCCGATACCGGAACCAAAATGATCCATATCGGCCGCAACACGAGCAGTACCATCATTTCTAAAGGGATTTCAGCTGGACGGGGCAGTAACACCTTCCGGGGCTTGGTGCGCATGACGCCTAAGGCCGAAAACGCACGTAATTTCACCCAATGCGACTCACTGTTAATTGGTAAGCAATGCGCTGCCCATACGTTTCCAACTGTGGAAGTCAGTAACCCGACGACGCGTATCGAACATGAAGCAACTGCGTCACGCATCGGTGAAGATCAGCTCTTCTACGCTATGCAACGCGGACTCTCAGCTGAGGACGCGGTATCAATGATTGTCAATGGATTCTGCAAGCAGGTATTTCGCGAGTTGCCCATGGAGTTCGCAGTAGAAGCCCAGGCGCTCCTCGGTATCAGCTTGGAAGGCAGCGTCGGTTAAGGAGAACTACATGCTGGACATTAAGAATTTGCGCGTGCGTGCAGGCGATCGTGAGATCTTGCGCGGTTTAGATCTTCATGTTGGCACAGGCGAGGTGCACGCTATCATGGGGCCTAACGGTTCAGGCAAGAGCACCTTGGCGCAGGTGCTGGCAGGCCGTGAAGATTACGAAATCGTCGAGGGGTCTGTCACCTGGGATGGTCGCAACTTACTCGACATGCCCATCGAAGAGCGCGCGCGCGAGGGCTTCTTCCTGGCTTTCCAATACCCCATCGAGATACCGGGCGTTTCAAACGCTTATTTTCTCCGCTCCGCCGTGAACGCAGTTCGCCGTCACCAGGGCCTGGATGAACTTGACGCGATGGATTTCTTGCAGCGAGTTAAAGAGCAAATGCGAGAAGTTGGCATGCGCGAAGAGTTCCTGTATCGCTCGGTTAACGAAGGCTTTTCGGGTGGCGAGAAGAAGCGCAATGAAGTGCTACAAATGAGTTTGCTCGAACCCAAATTGGCGGTTCTCGATGAGACCGACTCTGGGCTCGACATTGACGCCCTAAAGATCGTGGCAGACGGGGTCAATCGCTTGCGTTCGCCCGATCGCTCCCTTATTGTCATCACCCACTACCAGCGTCTGCTGGATTACATCGTTCCCGATCACGTCCATGTATTGGCCGAGGGACGGATCGTGAAATCGGGTGGTTTTGAGCTGGCCCGCGAGCTCGAAGAGCGTGGGTACAGTTGGTTGGGTGTGGATGCGGCGCCGCCGGCCAAAGAGCCTTTGCCTTCGGGGGAGGCACGTGCATGACTTCTTTGGCTCCGTGGATCGCCAGCTTTTATTCCCGGGGGCACGCTCCCGGCGATTTAACCTGGCTCGCTGAAGAGCGCGAACGCGCACTGCAAAGGTTTAACGAGGAGGGCTGGCCTACTCCCAAGCTCGAGAATTGGCGCCATACATCGTTGGCGTCCTTACAATCTCAGACGTTTGTGGCCGCGCCACAAAACCCTGATCAGCGCGAGGCCGATCAGGCGCGTGCACTGGTTGAACATCTTCAGATCGATCCGAACAGTCACTGCCTCGTCTTCCTCGATGGACGGTTTGTGTGGCATCGCCCAGGCAGTGAAGCGCCTGCACTTCAAATTGGCCCACTGGCGTGGGCGTATGAGCATTTCGCCGACGAGCTCCAAGGCTACTACGGCACAGCCGCCGAGGGCGAGGCTACAGCCGCCTTGAATTTGGCGCTTGCTAACGATGGCTTTTGCATCCGCGTGAAAGAAGGTGGGGAGGTTGCCCACCCCGTGCATGTGATTTGTGCCAACGGAACTGCCGGTGTTGCAGGGTTCCTACGTAATATCGTCGTCGTTGAGCCCCGAGCACGGCTCACATTGATCGAACATTACGTAAGCGCAGACACAGTACAGAAAGCTGAAGCTGGCCAGAACGCGAATCAGCATTTGGGCCATGACCCAGCAACAGCGGACAGCTCGGCGCAGGGCGTGTCGCATGCCAATGAAACGGGCGCTAGTACTTTCACCAATACCCTGACCCGGCTCCACGTTGGAGAAGAGGCCCGGGTAACGCACGCGCGTTTGCAGCAAGAGGGGCACGAAGCGTTTCATCTTTCTGCATTCAAAGCCGTGCAGGAGAAGCGTTCTTCCTTGGCGTCGCACTCCCTCTCGTTTGGAGCGCGTCTGGCACGTCACGATATCGAGACCCGGTTTGATGGCACACATGGTGAAGCGCTACTGAATGGCCTGTACTTCATTGATGGCCAGCGCCACGTAGATCATCACACCCGCATCGATCACGCGCAGCCTCACTGCATCAGCCACGAGTATTACCGGGGCATTCTCGATGACATGGCACGCGGTGTGTTTACGGGCCGCATCGTTGTGGCACCTGGGGCTGATGGAACTGATGCTGCCCAGCGCTCCGACAGCCTTTTATTGTCACCTCGTGCTCGCTCGGATGCCCGTCCCGAGCTTGAGATTTACGCCGACGACGTGAAGTGCTCGCACGGCGCTACCGTTGGGCAGATTGACGACGATGCACTGTTCTATCTGCGTGCCCGCGGCATGGATGGTGCACAGGCGCGTAGCGTACTCACCTATGCGTTTGCCTCCTCTGTACTGCAACGCATCGAGCTACCAGCACTACGTCGACTGGCCGCTCAGTCCATACGGCGGCTGCTTCCGGCGGGCGAACAGCTGCTCGAGGAGTTCGAGTGAGTATGAACAAGGTGAAGGAGTTTGAGGCTGCCGCCCGCGCCGCCTCGTTGCAACATGCAGCAAGCGCAGGCCACGGGGCGAGCAACGATCGCGCGGATGCCGAGCTTGCTGCGTTACAGCGGCCAAGCGCGACCATTGATTGCGCGGCCGATTTCCCCATTTTGCAGCAATCGGTGCGCGGCAAGCGCTTGGTGTATCTCGATAATGGCGC
>CAZMVM010000024.1:0-16093 GCA_964569785.1 uncultured Pigmentiphaga sp.
CTCGACCGCCGCCTTGCATTTGGCGCATGAAGAATATCCAGACGCCAATCAGCAGCAACATGGGGAACCATGAGACAAAAATGCTCATGAGCAGAGACGGTTCGTCGCGTGCCTTGCCGGATACCTGAACCCCATACTTCATGAGATCGCTGACCATCCAGAGATCGCCCGGTGAAGTAAGGGTATAAGGCTGTCCCGTGTGCGGTGTGACGTACAGGACATCTCCCTGAACATCGACGCTGCGGATCTTGCCTTCTTGGGCGTCCTGCATGAACTGTGTGTATGACACTGGTCCGGAAGACTGTCCCTGGCCTTCGAATTGCTTGAAGACGGTGAACAGTACCAGTGCGATGACCATCCACACCGCCACTTTCGAGAACGTATTGTTGTTCAAGCTAGATCTCCTGCTTGATAAAGGGTCGTTGCACGACCCAGACTACAGGCAGCGACAGGCGCTGAGATATTTCATCCGGGGCAAGCGGTGTGCCCGCGTTAATAGCATATGCCGTCAAGTCGATTTTACCCTTAGCGAGTAGAATTCGTCTGGTCGGGGTTTTTGAGACCACGTCCAATAATGAAAGTTTCGGCGGATTCGCTTCGCGACGCCTTGGGTTTGCGCTCGACAACGCTCTTGAACGTGGCTTTGAAATCTTGCACGGTCTGGGAGAAACCGCTGCCGTGAAATGCTTTTACGATCAGCGCTCCGTCGGGGTTCAGATGATCACGGGCAAACTCGAGCGCTAACTCACATACATGCTGCATGCGTGCTGCGTCTGCAACACTGACACCGGACAAGTTGGGGGCCATGTCGGATATGACAAGGTCAACCGGTTGGCCGTTCAGTGTCTCTTCCAGGGTTTTGAGCGTGGCTTCTTCGCGAAAGTCTCCTTGAAGGAACTCTACCCCGGCAATGGGCTCCATGGGAAGCAGGTCGAGGGCAATGACGCGTCCTTGCAGGACCCCGCGCGGCCCAAGCAAACGCTCGCGCGCCACTTGCGACCAGCTGCCGGGGGCGGCGCCCAGGTCGACTATGATGTCGCCCGGCTTCATCAGGCCTGCCGCGTCGATCAATTCGATGAGTTTGAACGCCGCTCGCGCACGGTAGCCTTTTTGCTGTGCCAGCTTCACATACGGGTCGTCCAGGTGCCGGCGCATCCAACGTTTAGAGAATCGGTTCTTGGCCAAGGCGTATTCGCAGTATCGCTAAGAGGTTAATTGAGAGTCGCAACACATCAATATGGGGGAGAACAGGCTTGTTACAAGTGCCGCTCCCCGTCGCTAGCGTGCTTAACAGCATTATGGCTGTTCCGGCTCGGACGATTCTGCTCCATACTATTTTTCGCCACAGATTATCAACATCATGTCTACATTAGAACTCGAACCGCAATTCCGGAGTGAGCTGCGCGCTGCAGCACACTCTCTGAAACCTGTCATCCAGATCGGAGACAAAGGCCTTTCCGACGCTGTCTTGGCGGAAATCGAGCGGGCCTTGAGCGCGCACGGCTTAATCAAGATCCGTGTTGCAGGAGAGGACCGAGTCGAACGTGCGGCCATTCAGGGTCGTATTTGCGACGCGCTGGGGTGTGCGCCCGTGCATCACTTGGGGAAAATTCTCACTGTGTACCGGCCGACTAAAGCGGACCCATACGGACAAAAGTTCCGCCGCGAGGTAGCGGACTCCATTCAAACGCTGGGCGTTCAGCCGCGCAAGCACGATGAGCCCTACATTCCCAAAAAGCTCGCCGCGATGGGAGGCACCTTGACGGCTGACGCGCCAAAACGTCCGGCCAGGTCGCAGCCCAAGCGTCCCGTAACAGCGCGCGAACGCTATTTGGGTGCAGCCACCGGCAGCCGGAATCAGAAAGGGCGGGCTTCCACCCAAGGTCGCAGCTCTCGGCCGCGCAGTGCGTTAAGCCTGCGTGCGGGAGCCCGCCGCACTCGCGGCAAGGGCAGCGTTTAAAGCTTCTTTAGGCAGTTCAGCTTGAGCCGCTGCAGTTCAGGTACGCACGTTGCCCGTGCGTACCGCCTGGAAATGCATGCTTAAGCTAGATGTACTTCACATCCAGAATTGCGTATTCACGGATACCGGAAGGTGCCTGAACCTCAGCCACTTCACCCGCAGTCTTGCCGATCAAGGCCCGGGCTATCGGGCTGGAGACTGAAATGAGGTTGGAGCGAATATCAGCCTCGGAATCACCAACCACCTGGTAGGTCATGGTTTCCCCCGTTTGCAGGTCTTCCAGCTCGACGGTCGCGCCAAATACAACGCGCCCGTCCGTGTCCAATTCTGTAGGATCAATAATTTGTGCGTTGGACAACTGGCTTTCCAGTTCTGCGATACGTCCTTCGATGAAGGCCTGGCGCTCCTTGGCGGCATCGTATTCGGCGTTCTCCGACAGGTCTCCCTGCGCACGCGCTTCGGCGATCGCATTGATCACGGCGGGACGCTCGACCGTTTTGAGCCGGTGCAATTCCTGTTTGAGGCGTTCGGCCCCGCGGACTGTCAAAGGAGTGGCAGCCATAGTTCTAATTTCCTGCAATACGAAATCGTTAAAAGATTGAACAACAAAGCATGAAGCCAAGGCTGTAGCAGCCAGAGCTGTTTGCGTGCATTGGTGGTTTTTGGGTTGGCAGTTTCGTGGCAGTCTGGCAAGGCATCGCCCTCTTTCGCGACGGTGAATGAAGCGAAAGAAAAAAGGCGAGGGTCGTGCTTAAACCGCGAACTGGACCTGTGTGGATTCACCCTGGACGGTGTTTATCCAGGCCATGCTGCAGCTGCTTGCGGTGCCGGGTGGCCGTAGTCCAGTGCTGCATCCCAGCAGTTCGGTCATGCCACGATAAGCCTTATCGATTGTCTCCCGGTTTGGCTTTCTCATTCGATAACCGTGTGCTTGTGTGCTTGAACGACGGGCGGTGACTAGCCCGCGCCCTTGCATGGCGTGACATTCTGGCTACTACACATATCGAAGTTAATTTCGAAAGGCCCAAAAACAAGCCCCGGCTCGAGAGAGCGGGCCGGGGCTGCTTACCCAAAACTGGTTAACGTCATTGTGGGCGAAGTTGCGCCAAGTTGCAAGATGCGCAGAAAGAGTAGATGTTGTGTAGCGCTGCACAGCACCGCACGTGGAACCCACCGTTATGTGGCAAACTGTGTGATTGACTCGTTTTGTACGGCCCGCTTTGTATGTCTTCTGTCCAGTCTTCTTCTGCAACTCAGTCTGTTACCGCAGTGAAGCCGCCAGCACGTCTTGTCATTGCAACCCGTGAGAGCCGGCTGGCCTTGTGGCAGGCGGAACACGTGCGGGCGCGGCTTGAGGCGCTTTATCCAGGTTGCCGCGTCGAGCTTCTTGGCATGACTACGCGGGGCGACCGGATTCTCGACCGTACTTTGTCCAAAGTCGGGGGCAAAGGGCTTTTCGTGAAAGAGCTTGAGGCCGCACTCGCTGATGGCCGTGCCGACTTGGCAGTACATTCGCTCAAGGATGTCCCTGTGCTCATGCCGCAAGGCTTCGAACTCACCTGCATTCTCGAGCGCGACGACCCGCGCGACGCCTTCGTATCTAACCACTACCGTCAGTTAGCGGACTTGCCCCCGGGCGCGGTGGTGGGCACATCTAGTTTGCGCCGCGAGTCCCAAATTCGACAGCACTATCCCCACCTCGAAGTGAAGCCGTTGCGGGGTAATCTCGACACACGGCTGGCTCGGCTCGACCGAGACGAATTTGATGCGATCATTCTGGCAACGGTGGGGCTGCGTCGACTGGGGCTGGGTGAACGAATTCGGTCGGTGTTGCCCGTTCACGAAAGTTTGCCGGCCGCTGGCCAGGGGGCTCTGGGCATAGAAATCCGTGCAGACCGGCCTGAACTTGCCGCCTGGCTCGCCCCGCTGGAGCACGCTCCCTCCAGTTTATGTGCACTGGCTGAACGAGCCGTGTCGCGCGAATTGGGTGGCTCGTGCCACGTGCCGCTCGGCGCGTACGCTGAATGTGAGGCGGAACGGGACGAGATTTATCTGCGGGCCTTGGTAGCCAGCGCTGATGGTCAGCAGGTGCTGCGGGCGGAACGGCGTGGCAAGGCAACCGAGGCTGAGGAGTTGGGTCGCGCGGTCGCTAGCGAGTTGCGAGCGGCTGGGGCGGAGGCCTTATTGCGGGCTTTAGCACAGTGAGGGCGGGGGGTGAATCGCGGTACGCATATTGGGGCGGCGTCCTCAGATCAACGATCTTGCCAGCCCTTGGAAAATGCACCCGCCGGGCGGGTCATACTCACTCAGGTCAACCCGTCGTCGTCCTTAATTTCACGCCTCCAAGCAAATTCCTGGGAGACGTATTCCTGGCCCGCTCTGGCTCTCACTCCGGTTTTGACCGCTGCGGTGCCACAGCTGGAAACCTTCGATCTCGTCGTATTCGTGAGTGGCAACGCTGCACGCTTTTTCAAGCAGCAGTTAGAGGCCGACCACCGCCCGACCTGGCCGATCCATGTGCCGGTGGCGACGGTTGGCCTAAGCAGTGCCGCGGCAGTACGGGAGGCATTTGGGCAGACGGTGCAAGTTATTCATCCTCCCGCGGATAGTTCCGCCTTCGACTCGGAGGCCTTATGGTCCCAGCTGCAACCCTTGCTGCCTCGATTGCGGTCGGTGCTCATTGTGCGCGGGGGCGTGGGCCCGGAGGGTCAGGGCCGAGGCTGGCTGAAGCAGCAATTCGAGCAAGCAGGAGTACGCGTGCACATGCATGTGACTTATCGACGAGAGGCCGCTATTTGGCCCCAACAATATCTGCGTGAACTCAATTGCTGGGTTGAGATGCGGCAAGCGCCAGTGTGGGTGTTCGCCAGCGGGGAGGGGGTTGCAGCTGTGGCAGGGCAGCTGTCCCAGCTGCGCAAACCGCTATGGGAAGGTAGTCGTGTTGTTGTATTCCATCCACGAATCGGCGACGCGGTGATCTCCGCCGTCGAAGTAGCCGGCCTCGCTACGCGGGCCCGCTATATTATTGACCCGGCCGAGGCCGGGGCAGAGTCTTCAGGCGTTGTGATACAAGTATGCCTGCCGCATGAAGATGCGGTGCTGGCTGCAATCGTCCACTAAAATGCGCTCATGACAGCATCCGACAACGATTCCAACAAGATCCTGCCTGGTTCTGAATCAACCGAGTCTTCAGGGGCATCTGCGCCTAGAGAAACGGTCGGTGACTCGACGCCGGTGACCGCGGCCGCTGGATCCCACGGCACTGCAGTGGAGGCTTCCGCACGCCGTCAGTCCCTGAGCCGATGGCTGGCAGCGGCACTGGTGATTGCGGTCATCATTATCGTGGCTTTGTTCGCCAACCTGCGGCAGCAACAAGAAAGACTGGACGCCTTTGGTCGTGAAGCGACGCGGCGGCTCGATGACATCGTGCGGCGTGCGGAAGACGCGCAGAAGGAGGCACGTGATGCACTCGTCCAGGTTCAAGCCAGTTCGGCCCGCCTCGCCGCTGTAGAACGATTGGCGCAAACGACTGAACAGCAGCAAAAGGCGCTCGAAGAAGCGTACCGCGAGCTCACCAGCGCCGACTATGAGGCGATTTTGGTAGACGTCGAACAAAGTTTGATTCTTGCGGCCGAACAATTGCAACTGGCCGGACGCATCCCTAGCGCGATCGCCACCTTACAGTTAGCGGAAGCCCGACTCGTGCGCGCCGGACGTCCTGCCTTCCTGACGGCTCAACAGGCAATTGCGCGTGACATCAGCCGTTTGCAAGCGCTTCCATACACTGACTTGCCTGCGATTTCTCAACAGGTGGAGTCAGCCATTGAGGCTTTGCGCACCTTTCCCTTGTTGTCGGTGACTGCGCCGCTCGAGACAGATCGTCGCGCCGACGAAAATGTCGGGGCGGAAGACGAGACCGGTTCCAACATCACCAGCAACGCTGAGCAGGCAAGGACCGATGCCGAGTGGTGGGAGCGCGTCTGGATTCCTATGCGTGACTGGTCACAGCGGGTGCGGCGAGCCGCTGTCGACGAGCTGGAAAGTCTAGTACGAGTACGCCGTTTGGACACCCCCGAAGCCTTGCTCGTCGCTCCGGAACAAGCTGAACTGCTTCGCGCTCAGCTGGTAATGCGGATGCTGGAAGCTCGGATGGCCCTGTTAGGTCGCTTCCCTGACCTCTGGGAGGCCAACCTCGCAGCAGTGATCGATGGGGTGCAACGCTATGGCGACACCGAAGCGGTGGCTACGCAACGGCTGCTGAAAAACCTGCGCCAGTTAAGACAGGTCGAGTTAACCCCTGAACTTCCTGGTCTGACCGATAGCTTGACGGCGGTACGTAGCCTGCTTGCAGTCAATGGAGGGTTGGAAATCGACTCTTCGCCTGACTCTGATGAGGTTTCGATGTCGCCTGTAGGCCCAGGGCCGAACGTACCGGCATCGAACCACGCGCCTGGCGCAGCCATGCCGTCTGCGCTCGGCGGCACAACAGAGAATAACGGGGGGGCAGGAAGCACGGATGCAGGCAGCGCCTCTTCCGAATCAAATATCGAGTCTGAGACCTCCATCGAGAGTAGCGATGCCGACGAAGCTTCGGTGTCACCCGACGCGGAGCCAGAGCCCCCGTCTGACGGCGGGGTGGCAAGCGCAGTTCCACTGCCGTCTTCGACTGGTTTGATGCTCATGAGCACGCCGCATGACTTCCCGCGGCCGTGGCTGGTAGGGCAGTTGGGGTTCAAAGCACATGACGACGTCTCGACGCCTCCCCCGGGGAGCGTCAGTTCTCGCGTACAAGCGGTCTATGAGGTGCTGCGCGCGGTTCAAGTCCCGACGGAGTCCCGTGTCGCACAGGTCTCGATAGCGGCTCGGCGAGCGGATGGCCGTACGATGAGCAGTAGGTTAAAGCGAATGTCTGGACTTTCGCGCACCGCTTACCGCGCCACCCGTTCACTCTGGGCTGCGGGAATCTGGAGTTAATGATGCGCACGTGGTTGTGGACGTTGCTGTTGCTGGGTGTGGCCGTTGCGCTCGCGGTCGCGGCTCAGGATCATGCGGGCAACGTGGTGGTGTTGCTACCGCCCTATCGCATTGAAATGAGTCTTGCGTTTGCCGTCACGGCAATCGTTCTGCTCTTCATATTGCTGCATGTCATCTTGCGTCTTACCGGGTGGACGTTCGGGGTCGGAGAACGCGTACGCAATTGGCGGCAGCACCGCAGTCTGCTGCGCGAACACGATCGGCTCCAGCAGGGGTGGGTAAATTTGCTTCAAGGCCAGTATGTGCAGGCCGAGCACGACTTCGACACCGTATCGCGCCGCGCACAGTCGGCGGCGCGCCGCGTGCTGGCAAGCCTGTCGGCTGCACGCGCCTCACTGCTATTGAATCAGGCGGAACGCGTGGAAGCCAGCCTCGAGCAGGCGCGTCGCGAGGCGGCGACTCAGCCCGATCTGGTACGCGCCGTTGCCTGTACTGCGGCCGACATCTTTCTCAAACTGCAGCGACCGCAAGACGCTTTGGCCTGGATGCGGCCGGTACAAGAAGCGACGACGCGCTACGTACACGTCCAAAGGCTTCTGCTGCGCGTCTACCTTGCCCTGCCAGATTGGCCAGCTGCGTTAAAGCTCGCCCGCAGCCTTGCCCGCAGCCGGCAGGGCGAACCGGGGATCGCCGCCGTGCTTGAACGGGCGGCTGCCAATAGCTTGCGAACCGCCCCCGATCACGAGGCCAGACGGACGGTGTGGAAATCATTGAAGTCCTCTGAGCGAACACTGCCCGAAGTAGCTTTGGCCGGTGCCCAGTGCTTTGCCGACAAACCTGAGGAAGTCCGCACCATATTGCAGAACGCGCTCGACCTCTATCTCGATCCTCGGCTGTTGGCGGCGTATGCCCGCTGCGAAGCGGCGGAAGCGCCTCCCCGACTCGAGCGTGCCGAGCACTGGTTGCGCGTTCACCCCAACAATCCGGATTTGCTCCGCGTGTTGGGCGATCTTTGTTTACGTGCACGTCTTTGGGGTTCTGCGGGATCTTACTTGCAGCGTAGTCTCGAGCAACGCGAAGACCCGCGTACCCATGCCTTGCTCGGTACGCTCTACGACCATCTGGGACGCACCACCGAAGCCGTACAGCATTGGCGGTTGGCAACGACGGGCTTGATTGGCTTAACGGTACTTGATCGGATCGAGGCGTTACCTGCTGCGGATACCCAACTGGATCCGGTCCGAATGGACGCAGAGGTTAACGACCTGGAGCCGATGCAGCACGACGGTGCACCGCGAAATGTTAGCAAGGCGTCACCCGGCGCGTCGAGCGGGGTCACGGCCCCGGCGACATCTCGGTCGGTCACTCATGACGCGTCCGCGGCGCCAACCCGTGCTGCTCCGACGGGAATCGCGTCGACCGACCATCGACAAACATCCGATAGCGATGACGAAATGTATGAGCTTGGCGCAGTCGATCTTCCCCCAAGGCCGGATACTTTCGAGCTTCCAGATCGCTCGCAAAACCCCAAGCCCGCCTCGTCGACGTAACTCAGCACAGATGTGTTAACGAGCGTCAGATCGAGTAGCGCACCGTAGCAGCATGGTTAACGGCATTGATGTCATTCCCAGTCATCCTGGTGGTATAAATGCCACGGTTTAGGCCCTTGATTGACGTTACCTGCACGTAAGCTATGCAACCTGTTGCATTGGGCCGCCTATCTGACGAGTGAATCTGACGCGCAATCCGAGTACTTCCCAAGTTTGCGCCAGCCGCATGCTGGCCACAGTCGTTGCTGTTTTTGGTCTCTCCCATCCTCTTGCCATTTAGTAGGAACTGAATATGAGCTTGCTCAATGTCGAAGCGGGAAGCAATTTGCCCGCAGAGTTCAATGTCATCATCGAAATCCCCATGAATGCGGATCCGGTCAAGTATGAGGTCGATAAAGACACCGGAGCGCTGGTCGTCGATCGCTTCATGACGACCGCTATGCACTATCCGTGCAATTATGGCTATGTTCCCCAAACCTTGTCCGACGACGGCGACCCTGTGGATGTGCTGGTCTTGTCACCGTTGCCCGTGATAACGGGGGCTGTGGTGCGTTGCCGTGCCCTTGGCATGCTGCAGATGGAAGATGAGGCCGGTGGCGACGCGAAAGTGCTGGCTGTGCCGGTCAGCAAACTTTTGCCCTCATATGCGCACTACCAGAGCCACGAAGATGTGCCGGCGATAGAGCTTCAGCGCATCCAGCACTTCTTTGAGCACTACAAGGATCTTGAAGCAGGCAAGTGGGTGAAGGTCAAAGGTTGGGTGGGGCCAGATGCCGCCCACGAAGAAATCAAGCAAAGCTACGATCGCTATCAAGCGACTACGAAGCAAGGCGGGTAAGCCCAAATGGACACGTGCGCGCGATCTTTGAGCGCGCGCACGTGCTAGTGCATCGCGATGTGCGGTCAAAGGGTGGGGCCGCCGATGGGCCGGCCCGCTGCGCACGGTTCGCCAGTTTGCAAGGCGTCGAGCAGACGCAATATTTCTTGTGGATTGCGTCCCACCAGAGCGCTGGTGACCGCGATGTGTTGAACGGTATTGTCGTGGTCGACAATAATCGTCGCACGCATTGGCATCCCGGTAGCCCGGTCGCGAATACCCAGTTGATCGATGAGGTCTCCCGTGGTGTCCGCGAACTGATAGTGGTTCAAACGGGAGAGTTCAGCATTTTCGCGACGCCAGCCGAGTTTCACGAGTTCGTTATCGGCAGAGCCGCCCAGCAAGACCGCATCGTGGGATTCGAATTCAGGCGCGAGCCGGGCAAACTCCACAATCTCGGTAGGGCATAGCAGCGAAAAATCCTTGACATAAAAATAAATAACTTTCCACTTTCCCGGGAAGGAACTCTCGGTAATTGGCTCAAAAGCCGAAATGCCGTTCTCTTCTGGATAATTGAAGCCTGGTTTTACCCCGGTTACCTTGAACGGTTCTAACTTGTCGCCTACGGTTTTCATGGGTGTATCCGTGTGTGCGTGAGAGAATTGATTCTACCCGTCGCGATTTACTTGTCGGAGCGGGGCAGGGTCATCCGGGCACATAGCCCACCCTGAGGCAGATTATGTAGACTTAGGGTGCCTCCTGCGGGCGCCAATAAGCGACGTACGATTGCCATGCCCAGACCAGCACCGCCAGCTCCTGTACGTGCATGGGCCCCGCGCACGAACGGGCGCACCAGCCGCAAGCGTTCCTCTTCCGAGATTCCCGGACCTTTATCGCAGACGTCGATGTGGATCACGTGCCCCACGGGATACACCCGAACGGCAATCTCAAGCGCGCCGTCGAGGCTACGTCCATACTTGCGTGCGTTCTCAATCAGATTGCTCGCGGCGCGTTGCAGGTTTGAGGGCAATACACGGGCCTTAAGGCCGGGCGCTATCTCCCAGCGTAACGTCCCGCCGTGCGCCTGCGTATAACCTTCTTCGCGCAGCACGAGTTCCGTCATAACTTGGGAAACATCGATGGGCCGGTGTGCAACGGTAGAGGGTCGCGCGTACTCCATAAACTGATCGATGGTATGTTCGATCTGGGACAGGTCGTGCTCGATGCCGGCGCGGGCTGCTTCGCTCATGGGCGACATTTCCACTTCTAGCCGAATGCGGGCAAGAGGCGTACGCAAATCGTGCGAAATGCCTGCCAGCATCAATGCCCGATCGGCTTCAGCCCGATCGAGTTCGGCCACCATGCGATTGAAACTTGCATTCACGGCGCGAATCTCGCGCGGTCCGCGTTCTTCAGGAAGAGGGGTGGGGGTTTCACCGCGCGATAAGGTCTGTGCAGCACGGGCGAGGCGAGAGAGCGGGCGATTGACGAAGCCCACGATGACGGCCGCGCCAGACAACGACAGCAAAAGAGCTGCTAGCCCCCAGCCTACCCATTGCACCCCCGCTGGCCGTTCCGCCCGGTCGCGTGCCAATACCGCCCAATACTTGTCGCCTTCGATGGCGAAGCTCACCCATAAGCCGGGAATGTCATTGACCGCCCACATGATTTGAGTCTGCGGTCCCAACTGGCGTTCTAGCTCGCGGGCGACACGATGCAAGAACGGATTGTTGGGCAGGGGTTCAACGCGATCGCCATCGTCGCGGGGGTAGATTTGAATGCCCTCGTTGGTGGCCAGATCCAGCAAAAGAAATCGGCGCCGGATTGGCGCCGAGTAAACCAGGGCGGCCCGGGTGATGTTGACCGTAGTGACGATCTGTTGCGCCATTTGTTGCGCTCTTGGCTCGAGCTCCATGTTTCGAAATGCTTGGAGCCAAACCGCCAAACTGGCAATCATCAGGGCCGCAAGTAGCAGGAAGGTGCGACCGAATAGGCCCCACCGCGGGGGTCTGCCCATAGAGTTGTGATTTGGAAGCGACGCGGCTTTTTCGGTGCGCCGCGTCACAGGAATATCAGGTGCCGCCATCCGGTACAAACACGTAGCCCATACCCCACACGGTCTGGATGAAGACCGGCTTGGCAGGGTCGGCTTCTATGAGCTTGCGCAAGCGGGAAATTTGCACATCGAGACTGCGATCGAAAGCCTCATATTCCCGTCCACGCGCAAGCTCCATTAGTTTATCGCGGGATAAGGGTATTTTCGGATGGCGTGCAAACACCTTGAGAACGGAGAATTCACCCGTCGTGATGGGAACTGGCTCGCCGTTCTTGAGCAGTGTTCGGGTCGACAGGTTGAGTACCCACGGCCCGAACTTCACCCAATCGTCCTCTTCCTGACTGGGGGCACCGGGATGTTCTTCAGGACCGCGCCGGCGCAGTACCGCATTGATTCGAGCTAGCAACTCGCGGGGGTTGAAGGGTTTGGAAAGATAGTCGTCTGCGCCCATTTCCAAGCCCACAATACGGTCGATATCTTCGGCCTTTGCCGTCAACATGATAATCGGCGTATTGTTATGGGAGCCGCGTAAGCGACGGCAGATCGACAAGCCGTCTTCGCCGGGCAGCATCAGGTCGAGGACGAGTAAGTCGAAATGCTCGCGCTGCCATGCCTTGTCCATGGCGGGAGCATCCTCCACGGCAACGACGTTAAACCCTTGCTCGGAGAGATAACGGCGCAGCAGATCGCGCAGGCGTGCATCGTCGTCCACCACGAGAATCTTTTTGGGCAGAGCAGGCGAATTGGAATGTGGCATAGTGGTTACAAACTAAGAAGTACGTTAAATGTAACTGTAACGGACTCCAGAACCCCGATCCACGGTTCTTCACGGCTTGTTACACAATAAATCGCCTCGTGACTTATCAGTCGAGCGCGAGGCCGTATTATCCCTGGGTTCCATCTCCTAAATCACGTCGATCACGGAAATAGAAGGTATGTTGCGTCGCGGAGCCGTCTGGGGCATCTCGACCGCTGTTTTCTTCGGTGTAGCTGCTACATTCGCCTGGGTGCTTCTGCAGGAAGCCGGCCCTGAGGCTCCTGCATCTCAAGATGTTGGCTCGAAAGAGTTCAGCTCGAAAGTGTCGATCGGTACACCCAGGCCGGCCTTGTTGAAGGCGGCGGAAGCATCGGAGGCTGCGGTTGGCGGCAGCGCGGTTCTTGCCATTGGTGATGAGCTTGAAGCAAAGTCCGACTCGGGCATCCTACCATCTTCCTTAGGCGAGGCTGATCGCAGTCCAGCTGTTGCGCGCCTTAGCCGTGGGGAGCGCACCGAGCTGCGCGAGCAAATCGTTGAAGCCGCACAAGAAATCTATAGCCGCTTAGGGCGCACCAACCGCTCGGAAAGCAAGGGCTTTTTTGCGTGGTGGTAACGCTCGGATGCATGTTGTTCAGAGGACAGTATTCGGGCATCGCTAGAAATTTTCTAACCCTTTGCGCTTAAGCCCTCGGCGGGGCGGTGGGCCGGGCCGTGTTCATGCCATGAAGGGAATATCCGGCATATACGGTTGCCCGCTTTAACATGTCGCTTTAATGCTCACAGCACGTGGGGGCGGCTACAATCGCGTTCATGCCGCTCTACATACTTTCCTTGGATACCTCCTCCGCCCTGGGTAGCGTCGCGTTGGCACGCTATGCGAACTCCACCTTCGACATCTGGACCGCAGAACATGAAGGGGCGGCAGAGCATTCCCAGCAACTTTTGCCCATGATCCAGAATGTGCTTGATCAAGCCGGGATCAAGGCGAATGAACTTACCGCGGTGGCCTTTGGGCAAGGGCCCGGTGGGTTCACAGGTTTGCGTGTGGCCTGTGGGGTGGCTCAAGGCTTAGGGTACGCGCTCGACATACCGCTTATTCCGGTCGTCTCGAATGCGGCTGTGGCCGCTACATTGCCCGCGGAGGCGCCCAATTTGCGCATCGTCGTCCTGGACGCGCGTATGAACGAAGTGTATGCGGCGGTCTATTGGAGACTTCCTTCGGGTGATGTTGTGAGCCTTGATGGCCCCGTCCTGTTAAGCAGCGCGGACGTCTCGATTTGGGTGCATACCCAAATGGCAGTATGGCACCATCGCATCACTGAACTCGGCGGCCCGCTTGCCGACCATGCATTTGCTTCCTGGATTATTGCCGGAGACCTCCCGGGATTTGGTTCCGATAACGGAGCGCCTTTGCGCCGGGGTTGGCCGTCATTCCTGCCAGAGACTGTTTTGGGCGGCGCTGAGCTGCAAGGTTATTGGTGGGCGCAGGCGGTGCGTCCACACGCCAAGTCGGTGGCGCAACTGGCGTTTCACGCTTGGCAACGCGGGGCAACAGTAGCGTCCGCAGAAGCCTTACCGTTGTATGTAAGGGATAAGGTCGCGTTTACGATCGCGGAACGGGCCAGTGGGGCAGTAGGCGGAAACCCGAGGGCCGGAGATTGGCAGCCATGACATTGCGCTATGCAAGTATGCGCCCATCTGACCTCGACGAGGTGATTGCTTTAGAGCGCACGATTTATACACATCCCTGGACACGTGGCAACTTCGCCGACGCTCTGGCGGCAGGTAACTATGGTTGGCTGGTCCGCGAAGATGGGCGACTGGTAGGGTATTGCGTCGTCATGCTGGCTCCCGACGATGCGCATTTGCTTAACATCAGTGTGGCGAGTGACGCTCAGGGTAGGGGGATTGGACGTGGCCTGCTGCAATGGGTCCACGCCTTGGCCAGGGCGCATGGCCTACCTTCGGTACTGCTTGAAGTGCGGGTCAGTAACGAGCGCGCTATTCGAATTTACGAACGCGCTGGGTATGTGCGCATCGGAATGCGCCGCAATTACTACCCGGCATATCGGGGACGCGAAGACGCGATCGTGATGCGCAAGTATCTGAATACCGAGACCGAAGAGCTTCCGCAGGAGGCGGTGTGTCGATGACACGCAACGTGTGGGCCGAATTGCCCCCATTGCGGAGGGCGTGGTTGCGCGAACTGGGAATTGAGCATCCTTGGTTGGTTGAACGTTCGGCACTTCAACCCGGTGTGCTCGCCAATGCGCCTAAAAAAATCGATCAGGCCGCTGCCAAACTCTCAGGCCAGCGGCTCATTCCCGCTGGTACGAAGCGCGCGGCAGAGGGACGAGAGCAACCGGATGTTGCGCCGCAACTGGTTGATCCGTTTGCTGTAGCTACTGAACTGCACACGCTGGATCCGGCCGAAGCGCGTAAGCGTGCCCTGGATGCGGCTCGAGCGTTGATGCGTGGGGCCGGTCGAGGGGCCGAGCGCAGTCGAGATGCAAGCACGCCCCCGACGTCACGCCTACAAGGTGACGAAGGAGACCAAGCGGCGGTGGATGAGCTATTGTCTCAATCGGACGCGCGGGCAAGTCATTCCGCTGATCTCCCCAGACAATCTGCACATTTAAAAGAGAAAGAATCACTTGAAGATGAAGGTTGGAGCGCTGCGGGAGAATATTGGGCGTTGCATTTTCAGCGAAGCGTTGGGGCAGACCGGCAGAGGCGCGTGCATTGGGTTGTATTAGTCCCCGAATTGACGAAGCCTATACGTGAATTGCTCGTGAACATTCTAGCGAGTATTGGCGCAGCCCCCTGTGGCATACAACGTCGCGCCGTGCTGGCCGAGGCCAGCAATGCCTCAGATTATCGGCTCACACTGGCGTCCACGGAGGCCTCGTTGGTTACCAGGACTATCGAGACCTTGAATTTGCTCCTGTTTGCCGACGCTTCGGACGGTCGAGCGGGTTTCGGCGAACAGCAGAGCAGCGTGTTTAGCGTGGAGTTGGTCAGCGGTGATGGCTCCCAGCGGCGGCAAGTGACGGGGCGGCGGCTACCCTCGCCCGGCAGGCTCATGCGTCGAGCGGATGCCAAGCGCCAGGTGTGGGAGGCCTTTCTAAGGCAACAGGAAGCGCTGCTGCTTTAATTTTCAGCGGCGGAGCGCGGTACCGTAGTTGTGGTTTCCGATTTCATCGTCGAGGTGCGGATCACGCTTATGGTTAACGTGGTTCCAGGCGATGATGGCCAGCATGAGACCCGCGACGAGCAGCCCAAACATCACAATAATGGCGCCAATGGGGACATTCAGCCACAGTAGTAAGGAATACACGGCAACCATTAGCAAAATGTTAGCCTGCTCGTTAACGTTCTGAACCGCGATGGAATGGCCGGCGGACAATAAAACGTGCCCACGATGCTGTAATAAGGCATTCATAGGAACAACGAAATAGCCCCCCAAGCCTCCGATCACAACGAGCAATATGTAGACGGCAACCATATTGCTCACCAGGGGCATAAGCAAGACGACCAACCCCATGAGAACGCCCATGGGTAACGTGCGCAACGCCTTTTTAAGGGGAATTCGTCCTGCAAGGGCTGCACCGATAATGGTGCCAATGGCGGCCACCCCCATTAAGATCGATGATTGGTCCAGCGTTAGACCAAGTTGCTGGCTGCCCCATTCGATAACGACCATTTGCAACGTCGCGCCAGCGCCCCAGAAGAGTGTAGTAACCGCAAGCGAGATCTGACCCAGCTTGTCGCGCCACAGAATCTTGATGTAGTACGCGAATTCGCGAACCAGTTTTACTGGGTTTGAATGCTGGGGCGGATAGACCACCCCCGTGCGCGGAATCAGCAAATTGAACAGCGCTGCGATGACATAGACGACGGCGATCACAATGATTGCCGCCTCGGCGGGCGTGTCGACCGTAGGAAAGATGCGTACTTCCAGTAGGCGTTCGGCGACTGA
>CAZMVM010000024.1:16103-29572 GCA_964569785.1 uncultured Pigmentiphaga sp.
GGGGGTAATGAGCGCACCGCCGAACATCACACCCAGCAAGATCGAAACAACGGTTAGGCCCTCGATCCAGCTGTTGCCCTTGACTAGCAGAGCGGGCGCCAACATTTCGGTGACGATGCCGTACTTGGCGGGGGAATAGGCTGCCGCGCCCACTCCCACCAATGCATATGCGGCTAAGACCAAGTACTGCTGTTGCTCGTTGCTCAGCCCCGTGCCTCCATAGAGGAGCATGAGTAAGCAGCCCACCACCTTGAGGGCATTGGTGCAAAACATGACCCGTCCCTTGGGCATACAGTCGGCAAACGCGCCGACGAACGCTGCCATGACCACATACGAAAGGGCAAACGACCACTTCGCCATGGGGGCCATCCACGATGGGCCCTCGAGTTGCTGCAAGAGTGCGATAGCGGCAATTAGAAGCGCGTTGTCGGCCAGTGAAGAAAAAAACTGGGCCGCCATCACCAAGTAGAAACCGCGGGGAATGCTGGCCTTGCTGCGGGCGGGCAAAGATGTACTCGTCTCGGAGAGAGAAACCGAATGATCGGATCGGCGCACCGTGTCAGTTACCAGATGTGACATCGTCTTCAGGTGTTTTTGGACCGTCGCCGTAATTTAGAAACAGAGGGTTGCACGATACCAGCTCTTCCCGGTCGAATATCAACAAGTGGGCTAGGCGGGTGGGGTATTATACGAATCACTTCCCGCTTTTACCTTACAACTCTTACATTTTGGCAATCGGTCCAGTCCGGTGCGTCTAACCCAGATCAAACTCGCAGGCTTTAAATCATTTGTTGATCCTACCCATATTCAGATCCCAAGCCAGCTGGTGGGCGTGGTGGGTCCGAACGGGTGCGGCAAGTCAAACATTATCGACGCAGTGCGTTGGGTGCTTGGGGAAACGCGTGCATCCGAACTGCGTGGCGAGTCCATGCAGGACGTTATCTTTAATGGTTCCAGTACGCGTAAGCCCGCTGCGCGCGCGTCAGTCGAGCTGGTTTTTAACAACGAAGAAGGACGGGCGGTCGGCCAGTGGTCGCAGTATGCTGAAATTTCGGTGCGTCGCGTATTAACGCGTGATGGCACAAGTGCTTATTACATCAACAATCAGCAAGTGCGTCGGCGCGACGTGCATGACATCTTTCTAGGCACTGGCCTGGGGACGCGGGGCTACGCCATTATTGGCCAGGGCATGATCTCTCGTATCATCGAAGCACGCCCGGAGGAGCTGCGTGTCTTCTTAGAAGAGGCCGCGGGCGTCTCACGCTATAAAGAGCGTCGACGCGAGACCGCCAATCGCCTGGAATCCACGCGCGAGAACTTGACCCGCGTTGAGGATATCTTGCGCGAACTCACGGATCAGCTGGAGCGGCTCGAGGCCCAAGCAGAAGTGGCCACGCGCTATCAGAACTTGCAGGCCGAAGGCGAGCAGAAGTTGCATGCCTTGTGGTTACTCAAGAAGCAGGCTGCCGAAGATGCGTGGCAACGCAAGGCACGAGAAATCGAGCAAGCGCAAAATGAACTTGAGGCGGCAACTGCCCAGCTCCGCCGTGAACAGGCGTCACTCGAATCCATGCGTCAGGCCCACTACGCTGCAGGCGACGCGGTGCACTCGTTGCAAGGATCGCTCTACGAAGCCAACAGCGAGGTCAGCCGTCTGGAAGCAGAGATCCGTTATGTGGTCGATGCACGTAATCGCTTTCAGCAACAGCGCGCCCAGTTACTCGAGACCATCGAACGCGCACGGGGCGAACAGCAGGAAGGAGAGGAAAGCCTCGCCATGGCAGAGGAAGAGCTCGAGCTCAATGCGGCACGGGTAGAAGAAGCGCGTGCCGCACTTGATGACGCTCAAGCACGGTTGCCGGAACTGGAAGAGCGCCTGCGCGACGCGATGGCCACGCTGTCACAACAGCGGGGTGAGCTCGCCCAGGTTGAGCAAGCCCTGGCACTGACCGCCCAATCGCAGCGGGAAGCCGACCGGCAACTGCAGCAGCTTGCTGTGCGCCGCGAACGGTTACAGGCACAGGCACAGAATCTCAATGAGCCCGATCTCGAGCGTATTCGCCAACTCTCCGGTGATTTGGCGGCGGCAACGCAACGTGTCGAGGAGTGTGAGGCCACCTTGCTCGAGCTGGAGCAACGTCTGCCTCATCTCGATAACGAGCGGAGGAATGCGCAGCAGCAAGCCCAACAAGAGGCAGCTAGGGTTGCGACGATCGAAGCGCGTCTAAGTGCGCTGACGCGTTTGCAGGAAAGTGTGCAACAACAGGGTGAGCTGCAGCCGTGGCTGCAAAAGCATGAATTGGTGCAACGCCCGCGATTGTGGCAGCGACTCCAGGTGCAGCCGGGTTGGGAAGTTGCCGTTGAGTCAGCGCTGCGTGAGCGCTTGGCCTCGATTGAACTTGCTGAGCTCGAGTGGGCCGCCGGTTTTCTGAGCGACGCGCCACCCGCGCGAATCGCCTTTTTTCAAATGCCCACACCGACCGCGCCACTCCCTGAGAATTCAGGGCTGGTGTCAATGATGTCGGTCTTGCGCGTAACCGATCCCGGGCTGCGGGCTTTGGCCCAAGCCTGGCTGCGCGGAGTATACGTGATGCAGGACGCCACGCAAGCGCTACGCGCCCGAGCCACACTGCCACCTGGAGCTGTGTTTGTAGTTCCGGAAGGCCACCTCATCGATACGCACGGCATACAGTTTTACGCGCCCGACTCCGAGCAGGCCGGTATGCTGGCTCGGCAACAAGAAATTGCCAATCTGGGGCGTGAGCTCAAGGCGCAGCAGTTGTTGGCAGACGAAGCGCGCAGTGCGGCCAGCCGGGCCGAATCGGCTTACCAGCAAATGGCGCAGGCTGTACCGGTCGCTCGCCAACGTTTGGCCGAAGTCACGTCCCGACACCACAGCTTGCAGCTCGAGTACGAACGCCTGACCCAGCAAGCGGCACAGTCAGAAGAGCAAATGCGGCGCTTGGCGGAGGAGCGTGCGGAGCTGGATGCGCAGGAAGAAGAATTACGTATTCAGCGCGAAGAAGCTGAAGCGCGTTTTGAGGCCCTGGATGGAGAGCTGGCCGAGAAACAGGAAGTCTTCGCTCAGCGTGAGATGGCGTTGGAATCCTTGCAAGCTGATGTCGAGCGGGCGCGCGAGCAGGTTCGCGAGCTCGAGCGCGCGGCCCATGAAGCCGAGTTTGCAGAACGTTCAGCGGTGGCTCGCATTGCCGAGTTGCGGCGTGGATTGCAGCGCGCGGGAGAGCAGCTCGAACGTGCGTCGCAAGAGCTCGAGCGCATCGATGCAGACTTGCAACAACTCGATGACGAGGCCGCCAAAGCCGGGCTCCAGTCGGCGCTGGCAATGCGCGCACAGCGAGAAGCAGACCTGGCACGGGCACGTGCCGAGCTAGATGCACTGACCGCGGAACTTCGTAAGGCGGACGAAGTTCGTATGGAGATTGAGCGCTCACTCGAGCCGCGACGCGCACGTATCACCGGGCTCCAGCTCGAGGAGCAAGCCGCTCGCCTTGAGCAAGAGCAATATGCGAAACAGCTGGAAGAAAATGAGGTCGATCAAGCTGCGCTGGCCGCTTGGCTCGATGAGGCGCCGCAGGAACGGCGACGCGTTACATGGTTGCAGGCGGAGGTTCAACGCATCGGACGTGAGGTGACTGCGCTAGGGGCGGTAAACCTCGCAGCCCTGGACGAGCTGGCCGCTGCGCGCGAGCGCCAACAGTTTCTGGAGGCGCAGCGCAACGACCTGCTAACCGCCATCGAGACCTTGGAGGACGCGATTCGCAAGATTGACCGCGAAACCCGGCAATTGCTGCAAGAGACCTTTGACGCAGTGAACAAGCACTTCGGAGAGCTGTTTCCCCAACTGTTCGGGGGAGGTGAGGCGCGACTTATCATGACGGGCGAGGAAATCCTCGATGCGGGCGTCCAGGTCATGGCGCAGCCGCCGGGCAAGCGAAATAGTACGATTCATTTGTTGTCGGGCGGGGAAAAAGCGCTGACAGCCACCGCGCTGGTGTTTGCATTGTTTAAACTGAACCCTGCGCCATTCTGTTTGCTCGACGAAGTCGACGCGCCGCTCGATGACGCAAACACCGAGCGTTATGCCAACTTGGTCCGAAGCATGAGCGAACAAACACAGTTTCTATTCATTTCGCATAACAAAATAGCAATGGAAATGGCCCACCAGCTGATCGGGGTTACCATGCAGGAGCAGGGTGTCTCGCGAATTGTCGCGGTTGATATCGAAGCTGCTGTCAAGCTGACCGCAGAAGCGGCGTGAGCCTGAACCGGTGAGAACATGAGCGATTTGCAAATCGGCCTGATCGCCTTAGGCGTACTCCTGATCATCATTGTGCTCAGCCTTAACTGGTGGCAGGATCGACGTATACGGCGACGCATGCAGGACCAGTTCGCCTCAGACGGCGAAGACCCCTTGCTCGGCGATGACGTTACTGTCGGCGCGCAACGTGGCTCAAGCGCAGGGGCGCGGCCACGTGAGCGACGGGAGCCTGGATGGACACCGCAACCAACGTTCGACTCCATCACCTCCGACGGGCGGGTGGAGCCTGGAGTGGCCCAAGACCTGCCGGAAGCCGATGAAGGTGAAGAGCCCGACAGCCGCACCGAGGCCGTCATTGATCTTGTTTTCATCGAACCTGTCTCGGCGGAAGATCTCATGCCACTTGTGCGCGATGTGCGGCAAGCAGGACGCAAGGCGATTCGGGTCTTTTATCGCACGGTGCAGGGGCTGCCCTCTGCCCGGTTGCGCCTGGGCGAGCAATACGCTTCAGTCCAGCTTGCAGTATTGCTGGCCAATCGAAGCGGCGTCTTGACACCCACCGAATGGGCGCAGGCGTGGGCGCAAGCCCAGCGCATTGCCGATGTTTTCGACGCCGAAATCGAAGGGCCCGACCCAAACGATGTATCCGCAAGGGCAAGCGAGCTCGACGCCCTCTGCGCCTCGCTAGACACCTCGGTGAGCCTCACGTTGAAGCCGCATGGACATGCCTTGTGGCGTGAGCCGCAGATTCGCGCTGCGGCACGCAGTGTTGGATTTAGCGATGAACCGGGACGCGGTGAGCTCTACTGGCTCGATGAAAACAATGCGGTGCGCTTTAGCCTGCTTTACCCTCAGGCAGGGCAACGCGGCTCCCCCCAGGCCAATACGATTAATCTTCTTCTCGACGTGCCGCGCAGCCCGGCGATACCTACTGCGTTTGCTGATATGGCCGAGATCGGGCGCATGTTGGCTCGCAAACTCGACGCCGATCTCGTCGATGACAATGGCTTGCCCCTGGCTGAAGGAAGCGAAGCGGCCGTTGATGCTCAGTTGCGCCAACTCTATGTTGAACTCGATAAGGCAGGATTGGCCGCCGGTTCTTCTCGTGCGTTGAGGGTGTTCGCTTGAGTTCTCAGCAGGATGATTTAAAGGCCCGTCTCGAAGAACTGCGGGCGCTAGTGCTCGAACACGACCACCGCTACTACGTTCTCGATGATCCCATCATTTCCGACGCGGAATACGACGCTTTATTCCGTGAATTGCTCGATATCGAGGCTAAGCACCCCGAATGGGTGACGCCGGATTCTCCATCGCAACGCGTCGGCGGCAGTCCTGCCGCCGAATTGGGCACGGTCCGGCACGAAGTGCCCATGCTGTCTCTGGCGAACGCCTTTGATGAGGATGAGGTCCGAGCATTCGATCGGCGGGTCAGTGACGGGCTGGCTGCGGCTGGGCTCCTAGGTGCCGGGTCTTCACCCGACTACGCGTGCGAATTGAAGTTCGATGGTCTGGCGATTAGCCTGAGATACGAGGACGGTCTGCTGGTGCAAGGGGCCACTCGTGGCAGCGGCGAAGTCGGTGAAGACGTCACCGCCAATGTGCGAACCATTCGCTCGATCCCGTTGCGCCTTCGTGAGGCCGTTCCAGGGGTGCTTGAAATTCGGGGCGAAGTGCTGATGTTTCGTACTGATTTCGAGCGCCTGAACGAAGAGCAGGCCGAGCGCGGGCAAAAGGTATTCATTAACCCGCGCAATGCTGCAGCAGGAAGTCTGCGACAGCTCGATCCGCGAATTACAGCCCAGCGTCCACTCCGGTTCTTTGCTTACGGCACCGGGCGTCTGGACGCTAATCCAGGCTTAACGTCACATTCAGACTTGCTCGATTGGCTTGTAAGCTTGGGAGTCAGCGTCAATCCCATGCGTCGACGGGTCCATGGAGTCGACGGGCTGCTGGCGTTTTATGAAGAAGCGGGAAAGAAACGCCCGGAGTTGCCTTATGACATCGATGGTGTTGTTTACAAAGTAGACCGATTCGATCATCAGCGGCAATTGGGCTTTGTTTCGCGTGCTCCGCGCTTTGCGCTCGCACACAAATTTCCTGCGCAGGAAAAAACCACGCGCCTGCTGGATATCGAAGTTCAGGTGGGGCGTACCGGAGCGATCACCCCCGTTGCACGTCTCGAACCTGTATTCGTGGGCGGCGTGACGGTAACGAACGCGACGCTGCACAACGAAGATGAAATTCGCCGTAAGGATCTGCGCATCGGTGACACGGTGGTCGTCAGACGTGCAGGTGATGTCATTCCGGAAGTAGTGGCGCCTGTGCCCGCATTGCGGCCCGACGATGCGCGCGAATTCCAGATGCCAACAACGTGTCCTGCATGCGGCTCCGCCATCGAAAGGCTCGAAGGTGAGGCCATCGCCCGTTGCACGGGCGGATTGGTGTGTCCCGCGCAACGCAAGCAGGCGCTGACGCACGCGGCCGGAAGACGGGCCTTGGATATCGATGGTCTTGGCGAAAAGTTGGTCGATCAGCTGGTCGAGAGTGGTCGCGTACGTTCGCTGGCAGATCTTTTCACGCTGACGGCCGACGAGCTTGCGCAATACGAACGTATGGGTCGGAAGTCGGCCCAAAACTTGGTACAGGCCATCGATCGAGCGCGCCATCCTGAACTGGGGCGTTTGCTGTATGCCCTTGGGATACGTCACGTAGGTGAGGCAACGGCACGCGATCTCGCTCTGCATTTCGGGTCGCTCGAAGCCGTCATGGAGGCCACGGAAGAAGAGCTGCTCAAAGTACCTGATGTTGGTCCAGTCGTCGCGGCCTCCATAGCCCATTTCATGTCAGAACCCCACAACCGCGAAGTGTTGTACGCCCTCGTCCACGAAAATGGGGTGATTCCGCAGGCACCGGCACCGGTGGCGGTCGAAAATGCGTTAGCGGGTAAAACCTTTGTGCTAACCGGGACACTCCCCACCTGGACGCGGGATGAAGCGGCTCAACGTATTACTGCCGCGGGGGGCAAGGTTACGGGTTCGGTATCACGCAAGACGAGTTATGTGGTTGCTGGCGCCGATGCCGGGGCCAAGCTCAAGCGAGCGCAAGAGCTCAATATCCCCATACTCGACGAAGCAGGATTGCGAAGTTTATTAGGAGAGGTTTAATGCGCGCCGTTCTCGGGGGCAGCGGCTTTTACCGCTTGACCGGCATGAAGACAACGCGACGCCAGGTTGCGCGCACGCCGTATGGCGTGCCTTCTGGCGCACTTACTTTCGGTCGTATTGACGATTGCGCCGAGCTTGTGTTTCTGGCTCGTCACGGATACGGGCATACGCTCGCGCCGCACCTTATTAACTACCGTGCCAATTTGTGGGCGCTACGGCAGGTGGGCGTGACCGAGATCATTGCAGTGTCGACGGTGGGTGGTATTCGTGCCGACCTCGCGCCCGGGAGCATCGTGCTCCCCGACCAAATCATCGACTATACGTGGGGACGCGTGAACACCTTCGTCGATGAAACGACGCAACCAGTCGTTCATGTTGACATGACGACACCATACTCCCCCCGGCTGCGCGAAGAACTGCGCGTCTCGGCACGTGAATGCGATCTCGAGCTGATTGATGGTGGCACCTATGGATGTACCCAGGGGCCCCGTCTGGAAACGGCTGCGGAAATTCGCCGGCTCGAACGCGATGGTTGCGATGTCGTGGGCATGACGGGGATGCCTGAAGCCGCACTCGCCCGAGAGCTGGGTATGGAATACGCCGCAATTTGCGTAGTGAGCAACTATGCAGCGGGCGTTGGGCCAAGTGCCACAGCCATTGCTTACGACGATGCACGCACCGTGTACGAGGAAGCCATGCAAACAGTGCAACGCGTGTTAGCCAGCTGGTGTCGCCGGATCCCTGAACCCAGTGCCTCCAACTGCGGGACTGCGGTACGAGGGCTCGAGATGAGCACCGACGCCGATTGATGGCAAGCATCGAGGGCAAGTTACCTATCTTGCGAGGGGCTTGCACGCTAGTGATCTGTACAGAACGTGCGGGCTAGTGAACGAGTGCCTAGTTGATCACCAGGTCGCTGTCTGCAGCGTCTGCACACAGGCGCGCGATGTCGGCGCCGCGGCGCAGCGAGCTGAGACAAGAACTGCGTGCCCGTCGTCTATTCGTTGCGCAGTGTGCGCAACAGGTCTTCCTCAAAGCGGATCTGAGCGCGTTCCCCCAGGGCCGCGCCACTGATGACGAACATATCTTCCACCCGTTCGCCCAATGTGGTGACTTTCGCCATGTGAAGGCGAATGTCGTGCCGCTCGAAGACTCGCGCGACACTGTGCAGAAAGCCAGGGCGGTCGGTTGCAGTGACCTTGAGAATCCAGGCAGTCCCCCGCTCGTCGGGGTGTAGCTCAACGGTAGGCTCGACGGGGAATGCGCGAGATCGACGCGAGGTGCGCCCACTGGTGGTGTGCGGCTTGGGCAAGATGCCATTGGTCTGCTCAAGATAACGAGCAAGCCCACCCTCGAGCGCATCCAGCCGCAAGCGTGAGCCCCGAGCGTCACTGGGAATGATCACAATGAAGGTGTTCAGCACCCACCCATGTCGGGTAGTGTGGATGCGCGCGTCTTGAATGCTCAGGCGCTCGCTTTCGAACCATGCACATTGACGGGTGAACAAGTGGGCCGTCTGCGGCGCGTACACCACGAACTGCACCGTGTCGGAATCCATGGCGCGGGCCCCAACCACGGGTTCCGGGCTATTTACCTTTTCGTACAGATACTGGGTATGCCAGGCAATGTCGGTGGCTTCGTTACGCAGGAAATAAGCAATATCCAGTTCACGCCAGAGCGCTTCGCGCGCCTCGTCCTGTAATCCTGCCGCCTGCAGGATTAGGGCGGCTTCGCGTTGTCGGTGGTCGAGCAGAGCAGTAGGGTTGGGGCTGGCACCACCAAGGACGTCCAGGGTCTTGCGGTACAAATCTTCCAGCAAACGACCTTTCCAGCTATTCCACACGCGGGGGCTTGTGCCTCGGATATCAGCCACGGTCAAGAGATACAGGGCTACCAGGCGGCGGGGAGTGCGCACCCTTGAGGCAAAGTCCAGAATAACTTGAGGATTTGATAAGTCTTGCTTTTGCGCGACACTTGACAACAACAAGTGGTCGCGCACCAGGAACTCCACCAATTCGGCATCTTCGGGTGCCAGTCCATGATGACGTGCGAACCGCCTGACTTCTTGCGCCCCCAACTCTGAGTGATCACCGCCCCGCCCTTTGGCGATGTCGTGGAACAACGCGGCAATGTAGAGCAGCCAATGGCGGTCGAAGTTGGCGATCAAATCGCTGCACAAAGGGTATTCGTGCGCGTGCTCCGGCATGGTGAACCGACGCAGATTGCGAATCACCATCAACGTGTGTTGATCGACGGTGTAAACATGGAAGAGGTCATGCTGCATCTGACCCACGACGCGTCGAAATGGGGGCAGGTATTGCGCCAGAATACCGAGGTCGTTCATGCGGCGTAGCTCGTGAACAATGCCCCGCGGCTGTTGCAAGATGCGCAAAAACAGCTTGCGGGCTACCGGATTGCTGCGGAACTGCGCATCGATACGTCCCCGTGCATGCCAGATGGCGCGTAACATCCGCACCGACATCCCTTTCAAGTCGGAGTGCTGCTGCATGACCAAAAACGCCCGCAGCAAGAGGATGGGTTTGCGGTCGAAGGCATCCTCACGACGCATATCGAGCAAACCGCGACGCTTGACGAAGTCGGCATCGATATCGGTGACGACATCGTTTGGGTTGGGGAACAGGCGGGCCTCGATGTTTTGCACCAGAATCGCGTTCAGCTGCGTCACGCTATGGGCCGCGCGATAGTAGCGCTGCATCAGTACTTCGCTGGGACGGCGACCACCGCTGCCCGTGATCTCATACACCTCTGCAAGCGTCGTTTGATAGTCAAACAGCACCCTGTCTTCACGCCGCCGTGCCAACAGATGCAGTTCGATTCGCAATCGTTTCAGTGTTTGTTCGGCGCGACGTAACTGACGCGCTTCGTCCGGTGTCAGTAAGCCGGCATCAGCGATCTGTCCCCAGGTGCGACCGTACCCGGCGGCGCGAGCCATCCACAGGATGACCTGCAAGTCGCGCAACCCTCCCGGTGCCTCTTTACAATTTGGTTCGAGCGCGTAGGGTGTGTTGTCGTGACGGGTATGACGCTGCTGCATTTCCAGACGTTTAGTCTGGAAGAAAGCCTGCGGATCGAGCTGCGCATGTAGCTGTTGCGTCAATTGGCGCAGCAGATTACGGCTTCCTGCCAGCCACCGGGCTTCGAGGAGTGCCGTTTCCACCGTGACATCGGCTGCAGCCTCGTTAAGGCATTGCTCGAGTGTGCGCACACTATGCCCCGGTTCCAACCCGATGTCCCAGAGGGCCGCCAGAAAGCGGGAGATCAAGAGTTCCGCTTCCGCATCGGCCGGATGCGGTAACAGAATGAGGATATCAATGTCGGAATGCGGGTATAGCTCGCCTCGGCCATAGCCTCCCACGGCGCACAGCGCGCTGCCCGGTGGCAAGGGGTAAAGGCCGAGCAGCTGAAGGATGGCGCGATCGGCGACGCGACGAAGTCCCTGTAATAGCGGGTCGCAGCGCCGATTCGTCCGATAGGTGGCGATGACTTCTGCGCGCTGCTTTTGGAAGTTGTCACGCAACGCGCCCAATGCCTGGACACTCGGCGAGGCATCGGTGACGAGTTGCGCGTGAGTCATGGTTAACTACTCTTGATGAATGAGGGCGGCGCCGGCATCCCCGGTGAAACGGTCAGCACTTCGTAACCGTCGGCGGAAACGCGCACCGTGTGTTCCCATTGCGCGGATAGACTACGGTCGCGCGTCACGACGGTCCAGCCATCAGGAAGCTGCCGGATGTCACGCTTACCCGCGTTGATCATCGGCTCGATCGTGAAAATCATGCCTTCGACGAGCTTCACCCCTGTACCCGGTTTACCGTAATGCAGCACCTGCGGGTCTTGGTGAAATTGCTGGCCGATTCCATGGCCGCAATATTCACGCACTACCGAGAAGCCGGCCTGTTCCGCGTGCCGTTGAATGACGTGTCCAATATCACCCAAGGTGGCGCCGGGCCTGACCTGGTCGATTCCCAACCACATGCACTCATAAGTGATGTCGATTAGACGACGGGCCAGAATGGACGGTTCACCCGCGACGTACATGCGGCTGGAGTCGCCGTACCAACCGTCCTTGATCACCGTCACGTCGATATTCACGATGTCGCCGTTCTTTAGCACCTTGTCGCCCGGAATGCCATGACACACAACATGGTTTACCGAAGTACAAATGGCGCCGGTGAACGGAGGATAGCCCGGCGGCGCGTACCCGATCGTGGCAGACCTGACGCCCAGCTCTTCCATGCGCTGCTGGCAAAGACGATCGAGTTCGCCGGTTGTAACCCCTGGTTTGACGTGGGGTGTAATGAAATCGAGGACGTCGGCAGCTGCTTGGCAGGCGGCGCGCATCTTCGCTAAATCGTTCGGATCGGTGACAAGGGACATTGAGTAATACTAAATCTGCAGGAAAATGATAAAATTATAGGCTTTTCGAAATCGCGTGCCGCATATACCAGGGTGCTCGTTCGAGATTTGCGCGTTATCCAGGGCAAGCCGGTTTGTTCAATCGATTGCTTGTTCGCCTTAAGCAGCAGTAAAGCGGCTTTTAGCCGAGAAGGCAGCCATCAGTAACACCACCGAATCAACTGCCGCGCATTGCGTTATGTAGCCTAAGTAGTTTAGCTGCTGATATTCAAGCCGCGGGAAGGTTTGAAGGCAGGCAGTGGAAGGCCGCTAGCGCGGTGCCATCATTTGGTTCTTCTTGGCAGCTTAACACTTTGCCGAGGGGCGGCCGGGTGGGTCAACCTGGCCTATGGTGGGCCGGAGGACGCAGGCGTCAGGCGCTGAATGTTGCTGTCCAAGCTTAAGCGAATGATCGATGACGACCCGTGTTGCGCTGGGGATGCTTTGCCTGTCGCCATTGCCCGAAGTGGATTGGGTGTCAGGCGCTGTGTCAAGCGGGCTTGGCATAGTCAGAAGCAAAACGGGCAAAGCGCGCAACGGCCAACTTAGCAGGCAGAAACCGCGCTAACAGGCCGCAACAGCGAACGGGTGCGGATGCGGTACAAGACCAAACCCTTGGAGAAAACCTATGTCAGTCACCATGCGTGAAATGCTCGAAGCCGGCGTCCACTTTGGCCATCAGACCCGCTTTTGGAACCCCAAGATGGCCCCGTACATCTTCGGCCATCGCAACAAGATTCACATCATCAACCTTGAAAAAACGTTGGAGATGTATAGCGAGGCCATGGCCTATCTGCGCCAGTTGGCCGCGCGTGGTGGCACGATCCTTTTCGTAGGCACGAAGCGTGCCGCGCGGGAGATTGTCGCTGAAGAGGCTCAACGTTGCGGCATGCCCTATGTCGACAACCGCTGGTTGGGTGGCATGCTCACCAACTTCAAGACTGTCCGGTCATCGCTGAAGCGTTTGAAAGACATGGAAGCGTTGGTGGCTGATGGCGGTCTTGAGCGCATGAGCAAAAAGGAAGCTTTGATGTTCACCCGCGAACTCGACAAGCTGAACAAGTCGATTGGCGGTATCAAAGATCTCAACGGGCTGCCGGATGCAATTTTCCTGGTCGATGTGGGGTACCACAAAATCGCCGTGGCGGAAGCTCGCTCGCTGGGGATCCCGGTCGTCGCGGTCGTCGACACCAACCATTCTCCCGACGGCATCGCTTATGTCATCCCAGGTAACGACGACTCCGCCCGTGCCATCGCTTTATATATGCGCGGGGCCGCAGACGCCGTTCTGGAAGGTCGTGAGCAGGCGTTGCAAGGCGTGGTAGAAGCCGCATCCGAAGAGGGTGCTGACGACGAGTTTGTCGAGGTAAGCGAAGAAGAGTAACGCGACGGTTTCCTCGCGCGTTATATCAGGAAGGGGCGGGCTGCCCCTTCTTTTTGCCGGCAATCCTATCAGGGTTGTGGCGGTACCGGGGCAGGTGGCATAGTGCCTGCCCGTTAAGATTTCATCCGATCTAGCAGGAGCGAACATGGCCGAGATTACAGCAGCGATGGTCAAGGAGTTGCGCGAGAAAACCGACGCGCCCATGATGGAGTGCAAGAAGGCTCTC
>CAZMVM010000025.1:0-29267 GCA_964569785.1 uncultured Pigmentiphaga sp.
AAGTACGCGGGCAAAGACTACGTGAACCCTGGTTCCGAGATTCTTTCCGCCGAAATGATGCTGCGTCACATGGGCTGGCGGGAAGCTGCTGACACCATCATCAGCAGCATGGAAAAGGCCATTCTGTCGAAGAAGGTCACCTATGACTTCGCCCGTCTGATGGAAGGCGCGACCCAGGTATCGTGCTCTGGCTTTGGTCAGGTCATGATCGAAAACATGTAACACCGTCTACAGCAGTCTTCTGAAGTCTAGAAAACCCGCATGGCCGTTGGCTTTGCGGGTTTTTTACTGTTCCGGGACAGGCTGTCGGGGAGTGCTGCCTCCAATGCATTAGGGGCATCTAGGTGTTCCGAGTTTGGAACTTTCCAGTGAAGCCCGGACACGCAAGGGCTGCATCAATAGTGTGGAGCGTGCTCCGACATTGCATATCGTCTCGCTCGTTATCGGCAGCTATCGAAGCTACATCAAAGCGCTGGAAAAGAAAAAACGCCCTAAATTGATAATCCAAAAAAGATATCGAACGCGCCGCGAGCGGTGATTCCACAACCAAGCGATTATCAGCATCTCAAAACCCGGGGCGATTCACTTCTGCACGCTAGCGCTATCGCACCAGCCATCAAGGGCGCGCTCCAGTGCCGTTTATTGACACAACAATGTTGACACACTCCACGCCGGCCGCTTGTGTGAGTTCGGTATATGAGGCACCGTCGATATTTTGGTGGGGTGCGCCATGATGAAAAAACGCCTGATGCAAGGTGGCCCTTATAACGGGCGGCCTTTTTGGACGTGCATCCGATCTAACGCATTGCGACGCTCGAAGAAGCTTCAGCACTGGTCTTTTCCTGGCCGGACCGAACGGTGCTACAGCATAGGTGGTGTGATCGACGTAGCTGGCGGTTCGGGAAATTGATACGGGATGACGTTGGGCTTTTTTTACCTTAATTGAAAAGGATACAAAATGACCTCGACATTAGGCGCAAAATCGACTGCCGATGAGGTGCTTGCGGATATCGACCTAAAGGGTGAGCGATACCTGATTACGGGCATATCGTCGGGCATTGGTTTGGAAACTGCTCGTTCGCTAGTGTGCCATGGCGCAACGGTTATCGGCGCTGTCAGGAACCTTGTCAAGACCGAAGCGGCTACATCATTCATTCGTGAGTCAGCGTCGGAACGTGCGGGACATCTTGAGCTGATTGAGCTTGACTTGGCATCGCTAGAGAGTGTTCGCGCGTGTGCGAAAAAACTTCTGGATAGCGGATGCACATTCAAGGCAATTATCGCTAACGCTGGGGTTATGGCAACGCCATTTGGTCGTACCGCCGATGGTTTTGAGACTCAATTCGGCGTCAACCATATAGGTCATTTTGCATTTATCAATGGCGTTGAGCCACTCCTTGTGGATGGCGGGCGCCTGGTTGTGCTTTCGTCTCAGGGTCATCGTGTCGCTGATATCGATCTGGAAGATCCGAATTTCGAGCGGCAAGCGTATGACCCGTTTGTCGCCTATGGCCGATCGAAGACGGCTAATGCACTCTTTGCGTTGGCGTTTGACGGACGGCATCGCGACCGTGGCATACGAGCCGCTTCAGTGATGCCTGGGAACAGTTTGACGGAACTCGCCCGCCACTTCTCGCAAGAAGAGCTCCAGAGCCTCTTGGAAACGGTGCGAAAGGCACGTGCCGATGTGGGGTTGCCTCCTGCTGTACTGAAAGAAATCCCTCAGGCGGCGGCGACGTCGGTCTGGGCTGCGGTTGTCGCGGATAAGGATAGGATCGGAGGACACTACCTTGAAGATTGTGCGGTTGCGGAAATCAACGATACAGCAAATCCCTTTGCAGATGGTGTGAGGAAATATGCGCTTGACCATGACAAAGCCGAGCGGCTTTGGAGCAAAAGCGAGGAACTAATCGGTGCAACGGGCTGAAAATTCGATGGAGTATTGAATCTGTTGTTGAGCAGAATGTTACGCATGGAGTAAGCGTGGCTTGAGCCGAAGCGCACGCAAGTGTTGACCGCTGAAGCGTTTGATGAAGCGACGGGCGGCATCCACTGAAGAGGGTGTTGCTCTCCATTCAATTTGGCTACCCAATCAATATACACACTGACCTTAAAGAAATGTTCTCTAAAGTCTTGTTTATGCGGAGTCCAGTTGGAGCCAAGGTACTCACCAAGGAGCAAGTTCCATGACAACACGCGACGCTGTTTTTTTGCCTGAACGCCAGGCGTTGTACGAGAGAAATCGATATTCGCCAGCGGTGCGATCAAACGGCTTTCTGTTCGTGTCAGGGCAAGTTGGGAGCTTGGAAGACGGTTCGCCGCAGCAAGGATTGAAGGCGCAGGTTCGCCAGGCTTTCGACAACCTAAACGCAATCTTGGCAAAGGCTAGTTGCTGCTTTGATGACGTGGTGGACGTAACCGTATTCATGGTGGATCCCGCATCTAAAGCGGAGGAGATCTGGTCAGTGGTGCCTGACTATTGGGGTGACGCGCCCTATCCAGCGCTGACCGTCGTGGGCGTAACCTGGCTTTATGGCTATGACTTTGAGATCAAGGTTATCGCAAAGCTGCCTCAGGGCAGTGCGGCACAAATGTCTTCATAATGCCGCGTCAATTTGGAGCCATTATCAGACCGGGAAATAACCTTATCACGTGCTGGCGGCGATCAACGCTGCGTTTGCAATGCCTTACCCAACCCGTCCACCACGGCATCAATATCGGCCGTGCTTGCTACAAACGGAGGCGCGAGTTGAATGGTGTCGCCGCCGTAGCGCACGTAAAAGCCTTGTTTCCAGCAGTCCATCGCCACTTCGAAGGGGCGTAAGGTGGGGTCGTTATTCTTGGGCTCCAGCGTGATGCCGGCTGCGAGGCCGATGTTGCGAATGTCGGTGACGTGTGGAGCGTCGCGAAGGCGATGCACGGCTTCTTCTAGATGAGCTGCCAGTTGGCGGACTCGGTCGAATGCTTGCTCCTGCTCTAATGCTTGCAAGGTGGCAAGCGCGGCTGCGCAGGCCATGGGGTGAGCCGAGTAGGTGTGTCCGTGGGGGAATTCAACGGCGTGTTTTGGTGCCGCAGCGTTCATGAAGGTGTCGTAAATGGCGGTAGAAGCAGCGACTCCCCCCATGGGAATGACCCCGTTGGTGACCTGCTTGGCAAAGGTTAAAAGATCAGGGGTGACTTGGAAATATTCGGAAGCGGTCCAAGACCCGAGTCGCCCAAATGCCGTGATCACTTCATCAAAAATAAGGAGGATATCGTGTTCGGTGCAAATCTCGCGCAAGCGCTGCAGGTATCCTTCGGGCGGGGGCAGTACGCCTGCCGAGCCGGCAAAGGGTTCCACAATGACGGCAGCAATCGTGGACGCGTCGTGTACGGCAATGAGCTCAAGCAGCTCGTCGGCTAGCTCGCACCCCTGCTTGGGCAAGCCCCGGCTAAAGGCATTTTCAGGAAGTAGGGTGTGGGGGAGGTGATCGGTGTTGAGGCCATCGCCAAATAGTTTACGATTGCCGGCGATGCCCCCCACGCTGATGCCGCCAAAATTAACCCCGTGATAGCTTTTCGCGCGACCGATAAAGCGCGTCTTCGAGGCTTGTCCCTGCAGCCGCCAGTAGGCGCGTGCCATTTTCAAGGCGGTCTCCACCGCTTCGGAGCCGGAACCAACGAAAAAGATGTGATTCAGTCCCTTGGGCATGCGCTTCACTAATTGCTCGGCTAGTTGGAACGCCAAGGGATGTCCGAATTGAAACGCAGGCGCGTAATCGAGTGTGGCGGCTTGGTGCGAAACCGCTTGGACAATGTCAGGGTATGCGTGCCCGAGCCCGCATGTCCAGAGGCCTGAGAGGCTGTCGAAAATGCGGCGCCCGTGAACGTCCCGGTAAAAACAACCCTCGGCCTCGACAATGAGACGGGGATTCTGACGAAACTGCCGATTGCCGGAAAATGGCATCCAGTAAGCATCGAGCTGTGCCTGAGTGGGCAGTGCGTGGGCAATGAAGGCGTCGTGTGTTTTCATAGGAGGCACCAGTGAAGGGCAGTGTCGTCATTGTGACGTGTCTCGGCAGAAATTTGAACCTCTGAGCAAGATTGGTTTGCGAACGGGGACTACTGTCGGTGAGCGCCCATGGCTCATTGATTGCGGCGATCACTAGCCATCTAAAGCTACAGGTCGCGCCGTCTAAGGTGTGAGTCAAAGATCGATGGTCGATGCGAGCATTATCGGCCTGTCTGCACGGGCGAGGATGACTTTTGCTCTCGCTGCGCCAGGTGGCGTTCGGTGCAGTCACGTCCCACTGCCGCCACTGCAACGACGTGTCCAGCGTCATCAGTCAACAGAGAAAAGCTTAGGTCCACGTATCGTCTCTCCCCCGATTTATGGCAGGCGCGCGTGGCCATGACTTTGCCGCCGTACTTGGTTGTTCCCGCAGTCACGGCGCGTTCGAAACCGGCTGTGTGTGCCGCGCGTAAACGCTCAGGAATAATCGGGTCGAGCGGGTGTCCCAGCATCTCGCTGGTTGTATAGCCAAACAGGCGCTCGGCGCCCTCGTTCCAGAGAATGACCTGGCCCCCGCGGTCTACCACGATAATGGCCTCGTGGGCACGCTCGACAACAGCTTGGTAAAGCCAGGTTGGGAAATTGTCAATCGCGTAGGTCATGGGCTGTTTCTCCTGGCCTCCGAGGCACCAGTCATCATAGTTGAGTGATGATGATAGGCCCGAATGCCTTGACCTGTGTGCTTCAACACCGTGCGGCGTCCAAGATGGTATCGGCTGGGCAACATACCCGACAATGATTGGCAGCAGAGCAGGCCGCGCGTGGCTGAAGAAGAGCTGCACCGCTTGCTGCACGCCGCCCCCCAGAGGGTGACCAGGTTGGTACCAGGTTTTGCAACCATCACGGGCTAGCAGGGCGTTGCAACCGATTCTTTGATGGATCCGGTACCTGGCATGCCCGGCACGGTGCCAAAGCGTACGGCCTGAATACCATAGGGGCTGGTGGCAAGCCACGTGATAGCGCCAGAGGCGTGTGCGAGGCCCAGGCTGCCAGTGGGGTACCAAGCTGGCTCGCCGGCCTGTTCTGAGCGCAGAATACCGGCGAGTTGCAAGTGATTCGGGGTTGCCTCAAGCTGCAGCAGACCACCCGGAGTAGGCGTGTAGATACGAGCAGAGGCGCCGTAGGCGACGCCGCTGCCCACTGGCCTCGATCTACTTTGTACTAACACGGAAGACTCACGGATGGTCTTCGGCATGCAGTCCAGCCGCGCTCTCAGGTCACCTCGCTCGTCGATCAGGTAGGCGACTCCGTGCCCGTCCACAGTAGTAGCGACAACAATAAAGCGGGCAATCTCGGGCACCCATGCTGCAGCGTAAGTGTAGTACTGCAAACGCTGATTCAACGTTGTCGGTGCGCTGATCTCTCCAGATCCAGGCTCCAATAGGGCGAAGCGCAGTTCCGCGTGGGTGGCGTCGTCGATAAATCGTTGCCACACAAGTAAAGCGTGATGAGGGCCTCCGGCAATGACTGGCCACCATTCGCGTTCGGCGTGGGCAACGTCGATGTCATGTAACAGCTCTCCTTTTTCGTTGTAGACCTTCGCATAAACACCCAAGCCGCTTCCTAGATTATCGACTCCGCCTCCCTGTTCCCAGCCGTCGGAATAGAAAACAATGAAGTAATCGCCAACGGCAGCTGCTTGTCCTGAATGTCCCCCCGGCTCAACTTCCTGCGGATATGGAAGTATCGGCTGTAGATCAATGGCGTAGACCCCGTAGCGTTGTGTGACGGGAGAATCGGTTGTATTCCACCCATCTTCGAACGTAATCAGGATGTGGCCCATGGCATTCTGCGCAACCGAGACGGGTTCTTGTGCTTCAGCATGCGCAATAACGGTCTGCGGTGAGCTAAAGCTTTCAGTGTGACGATTCCAGCGTAGTGCAAACACGTCGTGGAGCCAGGGTTCTCCGGGTTCAGGGATTGGCCTGCCGGGGGGGGAGGAGCTGTAGAAGATAGTGATCTCATCATTACCCGGCCCGTGGATGGCACTAATGCCATGCATATACCGACGCAAGTCGCCGTGCGGAGGAGGGGCGGGATTTGCAGGAAGTAATTCGGTACCGGGTATGACGCCAACCGGGAGCTCAGAAGGCTGGCGTACCAGCTGCCCCAAAGCGAATACGACAACAGCGATGACTACTATTGCTAATAATGTAAGAACAACAGTGAGTCGAAGGCGCATGCTCAAAATGTTCTAACCATGTTGAGTGTTTAGAAGTTTGTAACCACAATCTGGCCGCAATTTATGTTCGGTTGTCGGCTTGATGCGTAGCACGGGCTGTAGCATCTAATTACAGGATCGGTTGGGTAGCCATCGGGCAGCAGCTCGAGATTACATTGCAGGCTTACGGTCGTAGAACGAAGCCAGAACCATGTAGCGGCGCACGTGCGAGCGGTATCGCTGCGTTGCCAGGCACGCCTGCAGATGTAGTACCCGTTCGGATCGACGCTTTCACAGCAAAGTGTAAAAGCGCCTCCACAACGACTACTTAGGAAAACGGTCTCGCGTCTTGCTGGGCAACGAGCCGACGAGCTCGTCTCTAGGAAATCCTTTGGGCGTAGGAAGAGAGCTTGAAGCGCTCGTGGAAAGCTGACTCAGCGGACGCGAAACCTAGTTCAACGATACTGTGTCATCGCAAGCTTTTGAAGTGGGCTATTTGTACTAAAGCCTTTTAGAACACATCACGCAGCAGTGATCGATTTGTCACGCACCTCGTCACCATGAGCCACTCTGGTGATCTGCCACCACGGGGGCAGCAGACGTGTGACTCGTGGCTGCGCATAACGATCGTCCATAAGAATGACAACGCCGGTATCGCTTGTGGTGCGAATGACGCGTCCGGCGGCCTGAATGACCTTCTGCATACCGGGAAACAGATAACCGTATTCGTACCCATTGCCAAAAAGCTTCTGCATTCGGTGACGTATCGTCTCGTTGATGGGGTTCACCTGGGGCAGCCCCAGAGTGGCAATAAATACGCCCACAAGTCGCTCGCCGGGAAGGTCGATCCCTTCACCAAAGGCGCCGCCCAGCACCGCGAAGCCGACCCCCGCATTGCCCGGTGTAAAGCGATCCAGGAAAAGTTGGCGGTCGGACTCACTCATTTTGCGCTCCTGGCGCCAGCTGGGAATCTCCGGGGCAACTGCGCTAAGCATGTCAGCTGCTTCTTGCAGGTAGGCATAGCTGCTGAAATAGGCCAGATAAAGGCCGCGCCGATGCCGAAACTGTTCAGCGATGACGGAAGTAATCGCCGACAAGGATGCACGCCGATCGGCCCATCGTGTTGAGACGTGGGTTGCGATGCGCACGTCGAGCTGGTCGGATGAGAAGGGCGATGCGATGTCCAATCGTGCGATGTCGGCGGGCAACCCCAGCAAGTGTGATTGATAGTGGTGGGGGCCTAGCGTGGCAGAGAACAACGCCACGGCGCGCGCGCTTTTAAAGCGGGCTGCGATATATGGGGCAGGCACCACATTGCGTATGCAAAGGGATGAAGTCCGTCTCTTTGGGCCACCCGCTGTGTCGATGCCGAACAGGTCGGCAGTCGCAGGCGAGCTGAGTGTGATATCGAAAACGGAATGTTCCCCAAAGTTTTCAGCCAATCGCATAAAACGCAACAGATCGAAATAGAATTGCTGCAGGTCGGCATGCAGATCTGCAGCTTGCTCCTCGAAATAAGCGATGAGGTCAGCAGCAATGGCTCGTAATGCGGTGAGCCAGGCTTCGGGAATGGCATCATAGGCGCGATACGTGGTCTCCTGGTTTCGATATAGGCTGCGCCACGTTCGGCTTAGACGTCGCCATGAGGCTTTGAGCGCGGGATACGCGCGTTGTAATTGTTTCAGCTGGTGTTCATGTAGCGTGGCGCTATACATGGCGCGCGCACGCTCGACGAGGTTGTGCGCCTCATCCACGAGCACGCCCAATTGCCACTGATTCTCTTGACTCAGCCCGAAGACCACTGCACCGTGATCGAAGTAATAGTTGTAGTCACCGACGATGACATCCGACCAGCGTGTCATTTCCTGTCCCAAATAGTAAGGACAAATCGAATGTCGTTCTGCAATCGCCTTAAGTTGGGCAGCATCAAGCCATGCAGTTTGTGCGGCCTCTGCTCGGGCGGCAGGTAAGCGATCGAAAAAACCCTTGGCGCGGGGGCACGCGTCGCCCGTGCACGCCTGGCCGGGGTATTCGCAGGCCTTCTCGCGGGCGACAAGCTCTACTACGCGTAGCCGCGTGGGGTTGCCGTTGCATAGACGCTGCAATGCGTCCAAGGCCACTCTGCGCCCGGTGGTGCGGGCGCTAAGAAAGGCAATCTTATCGAGGCCATGTTCGGGCATGGCCTTCAGCAAAGGAAACAGGGAGCCTATCGATTTCCCTATACCGGTGGGCGCTTGCAGGCTAACACACCGGTGCTCACGGCTAGCAAGAAACACGGCTTTCGAAAATTCACGTTGGCCCGGCCGGAACGCTGGAAACGGGAAAGGCAGATCCTGTAACCATTGGTCGCGTTGGGTTCGGTGTGCCAATTCTCGATTGGCCCACTCTAAAAATGCTTCGCAGCATTTGAGGAAATGTTGGTGTAATTGCGAGGCTTGCCATTCCTCGACAAGAACGGTTTCTTTTTGCGTCGTGATATTGAGGTACACCAGCGCGATGTGCAGGTGCTCGAGCTGACGTGCTTCGCATAAAAGCCAGCCGTAGATCTTGGCTTGCGCCCAGTGCAGCTGTTTCCGTGAGGCCGGGATGCGTGCAAGGTCTCCGCGATAGGTTTTTATCTCCTCCAGCCGGTTCTCGTGTGGATCGTAGCCATCTGCCCGCCCTCTGACGTTCAGGCAAGCATAGCTACCCGACAATGCCAGTTCGCGTTCGTAATCTGAAGAGCGTCGGCCACTGACGAGTGAGTGGCCGGCCATCCCTTCTAGGGCAGTGGGAGCGGCTGCAAAACGCAAGTCGAGATCGCCCCGTTGCGCAGCGAAGGCACACAGTTCTCTGACGGTGACGTGATATTGAGTGAGAGTCATGGAGGAACAAGAGGAAAGACTCACTTCATGGTACAGAAAATCGGCCCGCGAGCCTGGCTGGGAATACGGGTTGCTGGATGACCGCTAGGGCAAGTGGTTGCCTCTACTCGAATTTCATCTGGAGTCAAGCATGAATAAAGATCAAGTGAAGGGTACGGTCAAGGACGCGGTCGGTAAAGGCCAGGAAGCGGTCGGTGAAGCGACCGGCAACAAAAAGACAGAAGCTAAGGGCTTGGCCAAGCAGGCCGAGGGCAAAGTGCAAAAGGCGGTGGGTGATGCCAAAGAGGCGGCTAAGAATGCCAAAGATCAGCCTGCGTAGCGTAGGCATATCCGCGAATATAAATTGCTGAGGAGTATTCATGAATCAGGATCAGGTGTCAGGCAAGGTGAATCAGGCGGTCGGCAAAGTGCAAGAGAAGCTGGGCGATGCGATGGATGACAGCGCGCAACAGCTCGAAGGAGTGGCGCGCCAGGTTAAGGGTAAGGCGCAGGATGTCTACGGTAAGGCATACGAACATGTCTATGACACAGCCGATGCGCTGATCGAACGGGTCGAGCGCTACCCGCTGACCTCGTTGGCGATTGCAGCAGGAATCGGCTTTATCGTGGGAATGCTGTGTCGTTCGCCTCGCTGAGCGACCCTCAACAAAGCAGGCGCTTGGGGTGGGGCGCCGCGGTACACTAGGGTAGGAGCCGAGCGCACACTGCTGTTGCACGCGCGCTCGGCGCAAACCTTAGCCTGTCGTACCGCAAAAGATGATAGAACTTGGCGTCAATATCGATCATGTGGCCACGTTGCGTCAGCAGCGCCACACCACCTACCCCGATCCGTTAAAGGCGGCGCTCTTGGCCGAGGAGGCCGGCGCCGATCTGATCACACTGCATCTGCGCGAAGATCGCCGGCACATTCAAGACGCGGACGTGTACGCGATTCGCAAGGCCTTGCGCACCCGAATGAACCTCGAATGCGCAATCTCCGAGGAAATGTTAAGCATCGCCTGTGACGTGCGCCCGCACGATGTTTGTCTGGTGCCGGAGCGACGTCAAGAGCTCACTACGGAAGGCGGGCTGGACGTGATTGGTTTGTTCGATTCGGTGGAGCAAGCGGTACAACGGCTCCAGGCCGCGGGGATTCGCGTCTCACTGTTCGTGGCACCCGAGCGCGAGCAACTCGACGCGGCAAAGTGTACGGGAGCTCGCATTGTTGAGTTGCACACCGGCATTTATGCTGAATCTCAAGGCGAGCAGGCAGAAAAGGAGCTTAATCGCATTCGTGCTGCGGCCGATTACGGGGTCTCATTGGGCTTACGGGTCAATGCCGGGCACGGCTTGCACTATGACAACGTGCAGCCCATTGCCGCCATTCCTTCGATTGCCGAGCTCAATATCGGTCATGCCATTGTTGCCCAAGCTGTATTTAGTGGCTGGGAAGTGGCGGTGCGCGATATGAAAGCACGCATGACCACCGCGCGTCTCGAGGCAGTGCGCCCGGCAGCAGAACACGGACGCAGCACCTGATGCCGATCCCATCAGTTATCAGCGCCGCAGGTATCGCGGGCGTGGGCATTGACTTATTAAGAACAGATCGGATAGCCCGGGCGCTGCAGCGTCATGGAGATCGTTTTCCAGCTCGTATTCTGGGGCCGCAGGAGTTGGCGCGCTTTCGGGCCCGCAGTGCGCGCAGCCCCGGGCGTGGCCTGCGTTTTCTCGCGACACGATTTGCCGCCAAGGAGGCCTTCTCCAAAGCGATCGGGTTGGGTATGCGTATGCCCATGTATTGGCGCGCAGTAGAGATCTTGAACTATCCGTCGGGACGCCCCATGTTAGTGGTCACCGATCCAGTATTGGAAGCCTGGTGTGCCGAACGCTTCGGCGCGATGCACGTATCCGTCACCGATGAACACGACATGGTCGCGGCCTATGTTGTTATCGAGAAGCCTCAGCCATGACTCTTTCGTCTCACCCCCTGCCGCCCGGCCCGGTGATGCTCGACGTACTCGGCACCACGTTAACGCCCGAGGACGTCGCCCGACTGCGTCATCCCGCGACCGGTGGCGTCATTCTGTTCGCCCGCAATTTCGCCAATCGAGTCCAGCTGACTGAACTGGTGCAGGCCATCCATGCGGTGCGTGATGAACCGCTGCTTGTGGCGGTGGATCACGAAGGTGGACGAGTGCAACGGTTTCGCGATGATGGATTTACGGCACTGCCATCCATGAGCCGGCTGGGCGACTTGTGGGATGCAGATCCTTTGACAGCCTTGCGCAGCGCGGCGGATGTAGGTTATGTGCTGGCAGCGGAATTACGTAGTTGTGGTGTCGACCTAAGCTTTACTCCCGTGTTAGACCTCGACTACGGCCATAGCGAGGTCATCGGAACACGCGCCTTTCACCGCGACCCCCAGGTTGTCGCGCAGTTGGCACGAGCGCTGATACAAGGGTTGGCAGCAGGTGGAATGGCAGCCTGTGGTAAGCATTTTCCGGGGCACGGTTATGCCGCCGCGGACTCTCATCATGCGCTCCCCATCGACGACCGTCCGCTTGAGGCCATACTGACGCGCGATGCGGCGCCGTACGCCTGGTTGAGCGATTTGATTCTGCCTGCCGTGATGCCGGCGCATATTGTGTATACGCAGGTGGATACGAACCCAGCAGGCTTCTCTCGGGTCTGGATCTCCACGATTTTGCGTCAACAGTTAGGCTATGACGGTATGGTGTTTTCAGATGATCTCACCATGGAAGGAGCGAGCGGAGCTGGCGATATCGTCGCCCGGGCACGCGCCGCACTCGAGGCGGGTTGCGACATGGTGCTGGTCTGTAATCGGCCCGATCTAGCCGATCAACTGTTGCCAGCGTTAAGCACGCGCATGTCGCAAGCGTCTCAAGACCGTTTGCGCCGCCTGCGGCCCACCCAGCCGGCACCCGACTGGGAAGAACTGCAAACACTGGCGCGCTATCGCCGTGCGCGCGACACCGTGTTGCATTTGAACGAGTAGCCTGCCGGCAGGAGCGAGTCGCTGGCAGACTGTATGAGCATGACAGATTTTGATCTCAAGGGGTTCTTGGCTCAGCTGCCCAATCTCCCCGGTGTTTATCAGCATATCGATAGCGACGGTAATGTCCTCTATGTGGGCAAGGCGCGCAATCTGAAGAAGCGCGTTTCTTCGTACTTTCAGAAGACTCCCTCAAGTCCGCGCATCGCGCACATGGTCGCGCGGGTCGCACGCGTCGAGGTCACGGTGACGCGTACTGAGGCCGAAGCCCTGCTACTCGAAAACAACCTCATCAAATCGCTGTCGCCGCGCTATAACATCTTGTTTCGCGACGACAAGTCGTATCCGTATCTGAAAATCAGCGGGCACGAATTCCCACGCATTGCGTACTACCGGGGGGCCACCGACAAACAGAGCCAGTACTTTGGCCCCTATCCCAACGCATGGGCGGTGCGTGAAAGCATTCAGGTTCTGCAAAAGGTTTTCATGCTGCGCACCTGTGAGGACAGCGTGTTTGCCCACCGGTCGCGGCCATGTTTGCTGTATCAAATTCGTCGCTGCTCCGCCCCATGTGTGGGGCACGTGTCCCGCGATGCCTATGCCGAGGATGTGAATCGGGCAGTGCGATTCCTGCAGGGGCATAGCCGAGAAGTCATGGGCGAAATGGAAAACCGAATGCAGGCGGCATCGGAGGCGTGGCGTTTCGAAGAGGCGGCAGTGCTGCGTGATCGCTTGCACGCGCTCTCGAAAGTGCTTCAGCAGCAGACGATGGAGCTAAGTGCCGAAGATACGGATATCGTTGCGGTCGTGCTCGGGGGCAGTCGGGCATGCGTTGTCTTGGCCATGGTGCGCGGTGGACGCCACCTCGGCGACAAGGCGTTTTTCCCCTCCCATGTCGACGGCGATGAACCGGCAGAAGTCCTGGAAGCCTTTGTCTCGCAGCATTATCTTGATCACCGCGTGCCCCCGGTCATTGTGCTCTCGCACCCATTACCCCCAGAGTCCGAGGTCGCCGATCTTCTGGTGAACAAGGCTGGACAACGGGCACGGCTGTTGCACCAGCCGCAAGGTGTGCGCCGAAGCTGGCTGGAGCAGGCGATGCACAATGCCGAATTAGCGTTGACACGTCTGCTGTCGGAAGCGGGGTCACAGCGTGAACGAACGCGTGCGCTGGCCGAAGTGCTTGGCCTGGACACCGACGAGGAAGCCCTGGAGCAGTTGCGGATTGAATGTTTCGACATTAGCCATACCTCGGGCGAGGCAACCCAGGCGTCGAACGTTGTTTACCTAGGGCATGCCCTGCAGCCTCGTTTCTACCGACGGTACAACATCAATGAAGTCACACCCGGCGATGATTATGCTGCAATGCGGCAAGTGCTCAGACGCCGCTTCGAGCGCTGTGCCCGAGGTGAGTCACCGCTGCCTGGTGTCGTGCTCATCGACGGTGGCAAAGGGCAAGTGAGTGTTGCGCGGCAAGTGTTCGAGGAGCTGGGTTTAGATCTCTCTGTCTTGGTAGGCGTTGCCAAGGGTGAAGGGCGTAAAGTCGGCCTGGAAACGCTCGTGTTTGCTGATGATCGAGAACCCCTGGAGTTAGGCCGCGATTCGGCGGCGCTGATGCTGGTAGCTCAGATCCGAGATGAAGCGCACCGATTTGCGATCACAGGCATGCGGGCGAAGCGAGCACGCGCCCGTAATGTTTCTCGGCTGGAGGATATCGAAGGCGTGGGTCCGAAGCGGCGCCAGCGGCTCCTGGCGCGCTTTGGCGGCCTAAGAGGTGTCGCTGCGGCCAGCCAGGAAGAGCTGGCGTCCGTAGAGGGCATTTCGGCCGAGTTGGCCGAGCGTATCTATCGTGCGCTGCATTAGGCGCAGGCCATTTCTCTCCCTGTTCTCTCCCGCTCTCGCAAACCGATTAACATAGCGCCTATGCCTTTGAATTTGCCCATCGTCCTTACCTGGGTCCGCATTGCGATGATCCCGCTGCTCGTGGTGTTGTATTACATTCCGGGCATTTGGCTTGAACCCTCATTACGCGATGGGCTGGCCGCCGTAGCGTTTATCTTTGCCGCTGTCACCGATTGGCTCGATGGGTGGTTGGCCAGACGTTGGAATCAAACCTCAGCCTTTGGCGCGTTTCTTGATCCGGTTGCCGACAAGCTCATGGTATCGGCGGCTCTGCTGATACTGCTGATGTTGGGTAGGGTCGACCCGATTATCGCGCTCATTATCATCGGGCGGGAAATCGCTATCTCGGCTTTGCGCGAATGGATGGCACAGGTCGGCGCGCGCGCTAGTGTGGCTGTGAACTGGCTGGGCAAATTCAAAACCGCCGCGCAAATGACGGCCATCCCCTGCCTGCTCTACAATCAGACCATAGCCAGTGTGAATTTGGCGTGGTGGGGCACACGTTTAATTGAGATTGCAGCAGTGCTCACCGTGTGGTCCATGTTGTATTACCTGAGACAGGCCTGGCCAGTTCTCAAGGAGAAAAGCCGAGACGATTCGTTCGGTCGGCGCTGATTGCGGGTATTCAAAATGGCTCGAACGCTTTCCAATGATGTAGGTGTTGCGACGGGGCGCGACGACTGGAAAATCATTTCTCTGGTGGGCATTGCCCACGCGTCGTCTCACTTTTACCAGCTGGTTATTCCTTCGTTGTTCGTGCCTCTAGCGGCTGCCTTCAATCTGGACTTTGCGCGTTTGGGCTTGTTGATGTCTGTCTTCTACGTCATGTCTGGTGTAGGGCAGGCAGCAAGTGGCTTCGTCGTCGATCGCTTGGGCGGCCATCGCGTCTTGTGGTTTGGATTAGCCTGCTTTGTGCTCTCGGCGTTAGCGCTGGGCGTGGCCCCAGGGTACGGCATGCTGATGGTCGGAGCCATTCTAGGTGGAATCGGTAACGCCGTTTTTCACCCTGCGGATTTTTCCATTTTGAACTTGCGGGTCAGTGGTAAGCGCCTAGGCCATGCCTTTAGCGTTCATGGTCTCACGGGTAGCCTGGGGTGGGCAGCAGCGCCCATGTTTGTCGCGGGCCTGACGGTATTAGCGGGGTGGCGGGTTGCAGCGTTCGGGGTTGCGATACTGGTCGGAGTCATTCTGCTAGCCACCATTTTGGGGCGTCACCTCTTGGACGATCGCCAAGCTCAAGTAATCGACAAGCAATCGGGCGAACCAAAAGCCAAGCGTGCTCCCATGAGCTTTGCAGAAACTATGCGCACGCTGATGACCAGTCCCGCACTCTGGGGTGCGTTCATTTTCTTTGCAATGACGTCGGTGTCGTTGTCGGCCATCCAGAACTACACGATGCCCATTTTGGCGCAGCTGTACAGCATGACCGACGTGATTGGAAGTTCTGCACTGTCTAGCTATATGTTGGCGTCAGCGGTCGGAATGTTGCTCGGGGGCTTCGTTGCGAATGCAAATCCAAGTAGTGAGCGTGTTGTTGCCATGGCCTACGCTGCCGGAGGCGCCATATTAGTCGTACTGGCATTTGGCCTTCTCCCCGGTGCTGTGGCTTTTGCAGGGGTTGCGTTGGCTGGATTTTGTACAGGTATCGCTGGCCCGTCGCGCGACATGCTGATACGCCGCGTGACCCCGAAGGGGGCCCTTGGCTCGGTTTATGGCCTGGTTTATTCCGGTATGGACACCGGAGCCGCCCTTGCTCCTTTGTTGTTCGGTATGATGATGGACATGGGGTGGTCGGCAGGGCCGTGGGTAGGGGCTGGAGTCGCACTCTGGACTGCAACGGTAATTGCGGCTCTGATTGCCCATCAGGCTCGTCGCACTGAAATGCGAGCCGTGTCCGCCTAACCTTCTGCCTGCAGACATTTCAAAGCCAACCGCCCGCCGCGACTTACCCGGTTCGCTGCGAGCGGCTGGCTGCGATCACTAAACCCGAGGGCGCCTCGTACTACGCGGCTGTGGAAGTCATCGCGTAGAAGCCCTGGGCACGCGCATCCCATCACATCCCCCGACGGCTCACTGCCGTTTGAATTTCCGCTTCATTTGATCGCTAGCGTACTGCGGATGTCGGGCAAACCGAAACGTCAAGGTTCAGACTCGACAGCCGGGTAAAGCCCTCAAGGCACCGAAATCAGCCGGGACTTACCTACTTGAAGCAGGTTGGGTGCGTGTCAGCAAAGATAACAATTAAAGTTGGCCGATCAAATCCGCGTTGGTTGAGGGTGGGATATCTATAACGCGGAGCATTCTTTCTAATGCGTCCTGGATGACGCGAGTACTGCACGGCCGTGATTTTCAGATCCCCGATGTTGTACTCGCGGTTGGGCGGCTTCAATATATGGCACGGCGAGGCGTACCCCTTAACGGGAGAGGAGGGGACGATGCTCTTCGTCGGCGTTTCAGTAAGGGCAATGCACGGGCCTAGCTCGAGGTGCGAGATTTCCGGTCGTTTGCACCTCACATTGCTGCTCTGCAAGTATGCGAGGTTTCATAATTAAAAAATTATTTTTGCCTAGCAAAATGAGTCACGTAAATTATTGATTTATAAAAATAAAAAATATTGTCTTATATAAGATATAAGTATTGTTTGCGCTGCAGCATAACAGTAGAATTTTTCTTCCAGAAGTAATTACCGACAAATCATCTCAAGAAGCTGTTTGGGCATTGCACGCCTTTGGTTGGGGCGAGAAGCAGGCCGAGCTTTGGGCAGGAGCAAGGAGAAAACCCTGATGACTACGCTAGAACACGAAATACAAGAATTACGGCGCGAGTGGGCAGAGAATCCCCGCTGGAATGGCATTAAGCGGGACTATTCAGAACATGATGTGATTCGTCTGCGTGGCTCATTTCAACCCGACTGTACGCTGGCGCGTCGTGGAGCGGAGCGCTTATGGAACGACTTGCACAGCCAAGCCTTTGTGCATGCTTTAGGCGCTCTTACCGGCAACCAGGCTATGCAGCAGGTCAAGGCCGGGTTGCGTGCGATTTATCTATCAGGCTGGCAAGTGGCGGGAGACGCTAATCTTGCGGGCGAAATGTATCCGGATCAGTCACTGTATCCTGCCAATTCCGTGCCGGAGGTCGTACGTCGGATCAATAACACTTTGCGCCGTTGCGACCAGATTCAGTGGATGGAGGGAAAGCGGCCTGGCGACGACGGGTACATTGACTATGTTGTCCCCATCGTGGCTGATGCAGAGGCCGGCTTCGGCGGCGTGCTCAACGCTTTCGAATTGATGAAAGCAATGATTGAAGCAGGTGCCGCTGGCGTGCACTTTGAAGACCAGCTCGCGTCCGCGAAAAAGTGTGGTCATTTGGGCGGCAAGGTTTTAGTGCCTGTACGCGAGGCAATCGCCAAGCTTTCTGCCGCGCGACTTGCTGCCGACATTTTGGGGGTACCCACGTTATTAATCGCTCGTACCGATGCAGAGGCAGCAGACCTTATCACGAGCAATATCGACCCACGGGACGAGCCGTTCTTAACCGGGGAGCGTACGGTCGAAGGGCTATACCGGTGCCGTGCCGGTCTGGAGCAAGCCATCGCACGCGCGCTAGCGTATGCCCCATACGCTGACTTATTGTGGTGCGAAACCTCCACCCCTGATTTGGACCAAGCGCGAACGTTTGCCGAAGCGGTGCAGCGCCAGTTCCCCGGAAAGCTGTTGGCCTACAACTGCTCGCCTTCGTTCAATTGGCGACGTCATCTGGACGAGACCACCATTGCTCGGTTCCAGCGCGAACTGAGCGCCATGGGGTACAAATTCCAGTTCATTACGCTGGCCGGTTTTCATGCCTTGAACTACAGCATGTTCGAGTTAGCGCACGGATACGCCCGGCATGGGATGACTGCCTTCGTCGAGTTGCAGGAGAGGGAGTTTGCCTCGGCCGATAAAGGCTTTACTGCCGTACGCCACCAACGCGAAGTGGGAACGAGTTACTTCGATGCGGTCACCGAGGCTATCGAGGGACAACATGCGTCGACCACCGCCATGCGTAACTCGACTGAGGCAGCGCAGTTTACCGTAAGCAACCACTAGCCCTTGGCGGAGGTGGCTTGCAGGCGGGCATCATGAACCCGGCGTAGCTGGTCTTGCGACTGCCAATAATCCGGCCGCGCGTAGCGTTCGCGCAAGAAGGCGACGAATGCCCGTACGCGGCTGGGCACGTGACGTCGTCCGGGAAAGACCGCGTAGATGCCATTAGGGGGCGCCGCGTATTCATCCAGTACGGATACGAGTAGCCCTTGCGCTAATGCATCCTGGACTTCCCAGAGTGAGCGCCAAGCAATACCGCGCCCATCAAGTACCCAATCCAGCAGCACCGCGCCATCGTTGCATGCCAGGTCACCGCGGACACGTTGTGCGAATACACCCTCGCTGCCCCGGAAGAGCCATCCGCGGTTTTGCGTGCTTTCGGCGATCAGGGTCAGGCAGTTATGATGAGCAAGCTCTGCGGGCGTACGCGGAATCCCGTGGCGATCAAAGTAGCTTGGGGAGCCTACAACCAACCGTCGGTTGTCAGCCAGTCGCACGCTCACCAGGTTCGAGTCAGCTAGCTCCCCGATGCGTACCGCACAGTCGTAGCGCCCGGTTGTCAAGTCCAGCACACTATCGGTGAGATCAAGCGATGCAGTAAGGCGAGGATGTTCTGCCAGGAGTTCGGGCAGCAGGGGAGCGACGTGCTTGCGGCCAAAGCCTGCGGGGGCGGTCAGGCGCAAGTGTCCCGTGGCCACAGAGCTACTCTGGGCCACCATACTCTCTGCGTCTTCCAGGCTTCGCAAAATGCCCACGGCCTCCTCTAGAAAGACACGCCCCTCTTCCGTCAAGGTAAGACGCCGGGTGCTTCTGACCATGAGCTTGACGCCCAGACGCGCTTCAAGTGCATCGAGGCGCCGACCAATCACCGCTGGCACGACGCCTTCGGCACGGGCCGCGGCAGACAAACTACCCAGAGAGGCAGTTGCGACAAAGGTTTCGAGTTGCTTGAAACGGCCCATATGAACGTGTTGAATCAATTAGGTTGGGCGTGCGAGGCCCCGCTTTTGGAGCGTCACGCTCGCATCGTATATCTTTTATTAAAAGTATAAGATGAAAGGACATTAATGATGTTTATACATTAAAAGGTATTGAATAAACTTGAAGCATCGACGCCGGTCAGGAGGCGCCTGCCGACATCTCGCCATAGCGTTCATGTCCACTGTCATCCTGCCTAGGCGTACATTTCTGAACGTGACCTGCGCGTCTACATCACGCCATTGGAGGTTCTCATGTCGCAGCCGTTGCCCGCGGGGGTTCAAATTACTGCCCCGGTTTCCGAGGCTTTTGCCGAAATTCTTACACCCGATGCACTCGCCCTGGTCGCCCGCCTACACCGTCAGTTCGAGGGACGCCGCCAAGAGCTTCTGCAGGCGCGCCGTGAACGTGCCAAACGCCTCGACGCCGGCGAGCGCCCCGACTTCCTTCCGGAAACTGCTTCAGTGCGGAAAGGCGACTGGACCATCGCACCACTTCCCGACGACTTGCGGTGCCGTCGCGTTGAGATTACTGGGCCGGTCGACCGCAAGATGGTGATCAATGCCCTGAACTCGGGGGCTGATAGTTATATGTCCGACTTCGAGGACTCCAACACGCCGAACTGGGATAATCAGATTGCCGGTCAGATCAACTTGCGCGACGCCATCCGGCGCACTATTCGATTTGAGCAAAACGGTAAAGTCTACGAGTTGAACGAGAAGACGGCCACGTTATTGGTGCGGCCGCGCGGCTGGCATCTCGACGAAAAGCACGTGCTTATTGATGGGCAGCGGGTGTCCGGAGGGCTGTTTGATTTCGCGCTTTTCATGTTCCACAACGCGCGTGAACTGCTCGAGCGGGGGAGCGGGCCGTACTTTTACCTGCCCAAAATCGAGAATCATCTAGAAGCGCGTCTATGGAACGACATTTTCCGTGAAACGCAGGAGGCGTTGCGCATTCCACAAGGAACCATCAAAGCCACGGTTCTCATCGAAACGATCCTGGCTGCCTTCGAAATGGATGAGATCCTGTACGAGTTGCGCGAGCATAGTGCCGGGCTCAACGCGGGTCGTTGGGATTACATCTTCAGCTGCATCAAGAAGTTCAAGAACGATAAAGACTTTTGTCTGGCCGATCGGGGCTTGGTCACCATGACGTCGCCCTTTATGCGAGCCTACGCACTCTTGCTACTCAAAACCTGCCATCAACGTAACGCCCCCGCCATCGGCGGTATGAGTGCGCTCATACCCATCCGCAACGACCCCGAAAAGAACGCTGCTGCACTGGAAGGCGTACGAGCCGACAAGCGGCGCGACGCCACCGATGGCTACGATGGTGGCTGGGTCGCTCACCCGGGTCTGGTACAGGTGGCGATGGATGAGTTTGTGGCGGTTCTGGGCGATCGCCCCAATCAGATCGATAAGAAGCGTGATGACGTTAACGTCACGGCGGCCGATCTGCTTGATTTCCGTCCACAAGAGCCTATTACCGAAACGGGGCTGCGCAATAACATCAACGTGGGCATCCACTACCTGGGTGCCTGGCTTGACGGCAACGGATGCGTGCCCATCCACAACTTGATGGAAGACGCTGCCACCGCTGAGATCTCGCGTTCGCAAGTGTGGCAATGGATTCGTTCGCCAAAGGGCAAGCTCGACGACGGTCGCAAGATTACCGCCGACCTGGTGCGTCAGCTGATCCCCGAAGAGTTGGCCAAGGTAAAGGAAGTGGTGGGCGATATCCCCACTTACGATCAAGCGGCCCGTATCTTTGAGAAAATGAGCACGCAGGAAGAGTTCGAGGAATTCCTGACTTTGCCGTTATACGAAGAGCTGTAATCAGCGCCTTAAGGGCCACTGCTACTTTGCCCGACGTGCCGGTGCATTAATTGCATTGACACTTCGGGCGCAATTGCAAGGCGCGGGTAGGGCAGACTATCGGCACGTCATGGCGTCTCAGCTTGGTGGGACATGATCTGCTCTAGCTGGTGCGCGATTCTCTCCAGAGCACTTGTGCGCCGGTCGCTCTCTTCAAAACGCCGCGACAAGGGATTCCAATCGGCCTCGCTTCGCGCCTGCTTGAGTTCATCGGGTAATGGGTCTTTGCGTAAGTCGGTTGTGTCTTCTGCATTCAGCTGGATAGGTTCGGTCGCTGCATGTCCGCGCCGTTCGAGGGTGGCCGTCAACAGAAGGAAACGCAGCGCGAGCAGTCGGAGCACTGCGTCGTCGACGGTCAGCTCACGCCAACCGCGTAAGCGTCCCAAGACTCGTTCACCGAAGCGCTCCGCACTTTGCCACAAGCCGCCCAAGGCGGCTCCTACGAGTGTGGCGGTGCCAAGACTTAACCCCGCAGTGGCGAGGTCGACGACGGCGCCGGCGGCGGCGCCTGCTGCCACCCCCTTACCCATCTGTACACCCATATCTCGCACCGTCTGAGGGTGAAACAAGTCCATTTCCAGTCGAGGCGGCCAAGCCGGTAATTCGCTGCGCGCCACATCGCGTGTTTTGAACCCGTAAAGTCTGAGGATGGCCGTGACGCAGTTGTTCTCGCGACGCAACACCACCTCGCGCAACCGTGAGGCATGAGCTTCGAGCGACACGGTATCGGGAGGTGTGGCTAAACGCATAGCGGCGACATCCAACAGCAGTTCGGCGCCCAGTTGTGCAGCTGCCGCGCGGCGGGATCGTCGTTGTTGTTGCAGGTCGACAAGAAGGCGTTCGATTTTGTCGCCGCTGGTGTCCACGAGCGTTGCCAATTTCCGGTAAAGAGTTTCTTCGCCGTCCAGGGTGGGCGCCACCGTGTCGAACTCAACGGTGGCATGCAGACCTAAGCGCGCCAGCGCATCCCGCCATTCGGGTATACGTGTCTCGGGCTGGGCGACGAAATTCAGCACCGGCAAAAGCGGTCGTGCGCACCAGGCCAGTATTGTCAATTCATCACGATGTTTGCCGAGTACTGGGCTTCGCGCATCGATCACATAAAAGGCTGCGTCGCTGCGCAACAGCTGACGCAAAACCTTGGCCTCCTGCTCGAACCGCTGGGCCGCTTCCCGGGTGTGTAGAAAGCGCTCAATGCGGCCGGGCCCGTCCAGCCGTTGTCCCGGTTCCTGCAGCTGTTCCAGATAATCCAGTAACGTAACCGCGTCTTCCAGCCCCGGGGTGTCGAAAAGCTGCAGCAATGGAGTACCGTTCATCAGAAGGGCAGCGGCCTGAACGTCGCGAGTGGTTCCTGGCTGGTCGGCAACCTCACCAAAATCTGGGTCGCGCAGCAATGTGCGCAGCAGCGATGTTTTACCCGTATTGGTATGGCCCACAACGGCAATATTGAGTGACTGCCTAGTCATGACGTTGGTTTTCCTGCTGCAATGTGCGCGATTGATGTAACCACGCGGCTGCCTGGGTGCTGTCGTTCAAGAGGTCGACGGTTTCAATCCCCGTCTTCATGAGATGGGTTCGCCATTGGTCCTCGCGATGCGGCGTCCGTCCCGAGTCGAGAATTAAGACTTTGCCGCTGCCCGCGTGTTGCAGCAACTCGGCGATAAGCGCAATGGAGCCTCGATCGGGCGTTTGATGTGCATCGCAGACAATCAATAAACGCCGTGGTTGATGGCGAGCCATGTGCTCGAGCAACGCGTTACGCTGAAGGCGTTCATCGATAATTCCCGCATCGAGCACTCCCGTAGGCAGCCACCCGGGAGGCCAAGGCGTATCAGCCGGTAGCTCGACGCCAACAATGACGTCTGCGTGCTGCGCTGTATTTACACGCAGATCGCCCGTAAGATGTTCTGGACCAGACCCTTGCGCCCACGCCGAGGCGGGGCCTGAGGCATGAGGGTCGCTGCGGTCGGGGTCCAAGATACCCACAGTAGCCGCTCGTACTTGCAGGCGCTGTTGTAGGGCAACGAGCGAGGGGGCGTTGAAGTCGACAGCGAACGCGTGCCGTCGATGCCAAGCCAGCACGCCGCAGACAAGTAGGGCGGCAGCGCGAGGCAATACACCATACAAAACGACGCAGCCCAGCAAGAAAGTAGACCAGAGTGCGTGGTCGGCACTCGTGAGAGGCTGCAAGCCGTCGCTGGCGCGCACCAACTCTGCGTCAGGAATACTGAATCCGAAGAGCGCGGGCAGGTATCCCAGTGCGTGAGTCAGCCCAACGAATGTGTCGGGCGATAACAAGGTAGTTTCCCAAAGAAACTCATAACGGCGCGTGGACAGCAGAACAATGAGCGTACCCAACGCGGTGAGCAAGGTGAGTAGCCACCAGCCATGCGTCAGCACGCCAAACAGAACGCGTTGCAGGCGTGCGCGTTGCAGCAAGGCCATGAGGGCTCCGGGCAAGAGGGCTGCGGCGGGGGGTGAGTGGGCATTCCAGTGTTCTCCCACAGCGGCTGCGTGGGGGAGCTTGGTCAAGCGCTTGGCGACTGCCAGTACCAGTCGCCCGATCAAGCCGCTGCTGCGGTGCCCAAACAACATTGCTAGCACCCAAACGATAAAGGTCAATGCGTTCAGGCCCAACAGCGCGCCTAAGGCCCAAAACAAGTTGACCGGCTGGCTACCGTCGCCCAAGGCGCCGCGGCCGGCGCTCCAGCCCACAAGTATGGCAAGCAAAGCCAGCACAACCATTGCCAGAACCGCGTTGCTTTGCCAGCGCCGGGCCGTGCTAACCAGGCCTTCACGTTGGGCAATAGCGAGGTTACGCGCGATGACCGGCGAACCAGCCATGGATGATGGAGCTCCGGCGAGTGCGCGCACGATGACGCTGTCTTCGTATGGCCCCCATCGTTCTTCAGCACGTCTGACGGTCTCGGTCAACCACTGGTCTTTAGCAGAAATCCCAGACGCTCGGGTGTGAGGCATAGATAACAATAATTTAGACTACTACGGCGATGAGACAGAATGCGCAGTGTATTGCAAGGCCGCAGTCCGTGTCGTCGCTGGCGCAGGATGCGAACCTGTCGTTTAATTCAGCTAACCTTGTTTTTGCCTGAGCGATTTGCCGTGCCGGCTTCCCAACCCATCCCCATCCTCATGTACCACCAGATCGATCGCCCTCCCGCCAAGGGCGCTCCCTTTCGCAGTCTCACGGTTCACCCGGTGGTTTTTGCACGACACATGCGCTGGTTACAACACCTAGGTTTTCGGGGGCTTTCCATGCGCGATCTCATGCCTTATCTGCGCGGCGAAGCGCGGGGCAAGGTGTTTGGTCTTACTTTTGACGACGGCTTTCGCAATGTGCATCAAAACGTAATTCCGGTACTGCGCGACCTGGGATTTACCGCCACCTGCTATTTTGTCGCTGCGCATCCTGGCGGAACAAACTTCTGGGATGCGGCCGCAGGCGTTGCACGCGCGCCGCTCATGGATGACGATGAAATACGCGACTGGGTTGCGTCGGGCCACGAGGCCGGCTCTCATACCCTTGATCATGTGGATCTGACCCAGCTCGACGAGGTAGATGCAAAAGAGCAAATCGTGCGCTCGCGCCAGGTACTCGAAGAGAAGATCCAGGAACCGGTCGAGGCCTTCTGTTATCCCTATGGTCGCTATCACACGGCTCAGGTAGCACTGGTCCGTGAGGCCGGGTATGTCAGCGCTACCACGACCCAAAGGGGGCGAGCACGGCCGGGCGATGATTTGCTGCAACTGCATCGGGTACCGGTGGTGCGCTCAACACACTTTGCCGGATTGGTGCAAAAACTCGTCACTGCTTATGAAGACCGGCGGGGACGACATCACACACAACAACGATAAGCGTCCCGGAGTAGTGCATGTCAGAATCCACTGCAACGTCCACCGTTGATGAGTTGTACGCGCCGTCGCAAGTTGCCCGCGAGGCGTTCGTATCGCGGCGACTTCGCGTGGCCTTTATTGCGCGCCGGTTCGGCAGTCGCTTTGGCGGCGCGGAAGCGTATGGGGAACACTTGCTCAGGGCGTTGCAGGGCCATTGTGACCTGCATGTGTTTTGCCAGGAATGGGATAGCCCCTTGGCCGTGCCCTACACCATCGTGGAACGTCGCGCCGGTTTGCCGCGCTGGATGAACTTGGCCCACTTTACCTGGCGCTGTATGCCATTGGTACGTGCTTTCGATATCGTGCACTCGCACGAGAACAGCTGGCTGGGCGACGTCCACGCGGTGCATGTCATGCCTGTGCGTTACTCACGGCTGCATCGCCGTTCAGGGATCTGGAATTGGCTGGGGGTTCACACCAGCCCCCGTTGGTTGGCCTATCTCGCCATGGAGGGGCGTCGCATGCGGCCGCGTCGGGGGAAACTCATCGTAGCGGCGTCCGATTTAATCGCCGAGCAAATCGCAACGGCTTATCGAACCACCGCCCCTGTAGCGGTGATCACGCCCGGCGTGCATTTGCCCGACGACACCCAGGCGCCCACGCGTACCGAGTCGCGTCGCGCACTTGGGCTCGATCCGAATCAGCGATACGCGCTTTTGGTTGCGAATGATCCCATCCGCAAAGGTCTGCGAGTGGTGCTTGAAGCGCTTCCGTGGGTACCGGACCTGAAGCTTTTAGTGGTTGGAGGGGAGGGTGACACGCCAAACCGCGTGCAGCGGTTGGTGGACGCGGCCGGGCTCCACCAAAGCGTACACGTATGGCCCGGCCGTGCCGACCTTGCACATGTATACAGTGCGGCTGATTTCTGCGTTTTTCCTACTTTGGGTGACGCATTCGGCATGGTGCCTCTGGAGGCGATGGCGTATCGCCTGCCCGTCATTATCAGTGGGCCATGCCATTGTGGTTTCGCGCGCTACCTCACCCCGGGCACCGACGCTTTGGTGCTCGAGAACCCGCACGATGCGCAAACGCTGGCGCAATATATGAAGCAATTGCTCGACGACCGCGATCTGTACGAACACCTGAGCAGGCACGGTCATGCGCGTGCGCGTCAATTCGCTTGGGACGATATTGCTCAGCGATTTGTTGCCCATTATCAAGAACTCGCGACATCGTCGCGGTCACGCTAACCTTGGCTTACCGCAGTAGGCGGGAATGCGTTATTGTGAAGCTTGCAAAAGACAGACGGGTAGTCGCACCTTGGGTTTGCTTGTGTTGCGCATTCGGGAAGGTGTCTCTTACCCAATTTGAAGGTCTTTTTTGAGCGGTTATAGTCAAGACAAACAGACTGGAAAGAGCGCGTTAGGGGGATTGTGGTGGCTTGAAACTACCCTGCGTGACCTTATCTTGCATGCATCAGCCGTCAATCTTGCCTAGCGTTCAACGCATGGTTCAACGATACGGCGCATTTTCATTGCGAGAGACTCATGCGTTTCGACAAACTAACCACAAAATTTCAACAGGCGTTGGCCGACGCTCAAAGTCTGGCAGCGCGCAACGACAACCAATACATCGAGCCTGTGCATGTGCTATTGGCTCTGCTGACCGATACCGAAAGCGGAGCGGGCAGCTTGCTGGCGCGCGCCGGCGTCGCGGTTAACCGACTTCAATCGTCGTTGCAAGATGCCATCAAACGCCTGCCGCAGGTTCAAGGTGGTGACGGCAATGTCCAGGTAAGCCGCGAGTTACAGGCATTGCTGTTGCAAACCGATAAGGAGGCGGGTAAGCGCGGCGATACGTACATTCCCAGTGAGTTGTTTTTGCTGGCGCTGGCCGATGACAAAGGCGAGGCCGGCCGTTTGCTGCGCGAGGCCGGCTTGCAAAAGGCCGCACTCGAATCTGCCATCGAGGCGGTAAGAGGGGGCGCAGCAGTCGACTCCCCAGAGGCCGAGTCGCAGCGCGAAGCGCTTAAAAAGTACACGGTTGATCTTACCGAACGCGCGCGTCAGGGCAAGCTCGACCCCGTCATTGGTCGCGACGACGAAATTCGACGCACCATACAAATTCTGCAACGGCGCACCAAGAACAACCCCGTGTTGATCGGCGAACCCGGCGTGGGTAAAACAGCCATCGTCGAGGGGCTTGCCCAGCGTATCGTGAACGGCGAAGTGCCGGAAACCTTGAAAGGCAAAACCGTGCTTTCGCTGGACATGGCGGCTCTGTTGGCCGGCGCGAAGTACCGCGGCGAGTTCGAGGAGCGCCTGAAGGCGGTGCTTAAGGAAGTAGCGCAAAGTGAAGGGCAGATCATCGTTTTCATCGACGAGCTGCACACCATGGTAGGAGCGGGTCGCGCCGAAGGTGCCATTGACGCGGGCAACATGCTAAAGCCTGCATTGGCGAGAGGCGAGCTCCACTGCGTGGGTGCCACAACGCTCGACGAGTACCGCAAGTACATCGAAAAAGACGCCGCGCTCGAGCGCCGCTTTCAGAAGATTCTTGTGGATGAGCCCACGGTCGAAGACACCATCGCGATCTTGCGCGGGCTTAAAGAGCGCTACGAACTGCACCACGGGGTCGAGATTACCGACCCGGCCATCGTGGCTGCGGCTGAACTGTCACACCGGTACATTACCGACCGCTTCTTGCCCGACAAGGCGATTGACCTCGTCGATGAGGCCGCGGCTCGTATTCGGATGGAAATCGACTCTAAACCGGAGATTATGGACCGGTTGGATCGTCGAATCATTCAGCTGAAAATCGAGCGCGAGGCGGTCAAGAAAGAGACCGACGAAGCATCACGCCGGCGCCTGCAAGCCATCGAAGAAGAGCTCGAATCCTTGCAGCGCGAATACAACAACTATGAGGAAATCTGGAAGGCTGAGAAAGCGGCGGTCCAAGGAGCTCAATCGATCAAGGAAGAGATCGACAAAGTCCGAGCCGAGATGGCCGAATTACAGCGACGAGGTCAATTCGACAAGTTGGCCGAACTTCAGTACGGCAAATTGCCTGAACTCGAGGCACGTTTGAAATCTGCGGAGAGCCAGGCAGAGGCGGCCGCCGACGGCGATAAAGAGCCTATTCGACTGTTACGTACTGAAGTGGGGGCTGAAGAGATCGCCGAGGTGGTTTCGCGGGCCACCGGCATTCCTGTATCGAAAATGATGCAGGGCGAACGCGCCAAATTGCTGCAGATGGAGGAGCGTCTGCACGAGCGTGTGGTGGGTCAGGACGAAGCGGTACGCCTGGTGTCCGACGCCATTCGGCGTTCACGGGCCGGGCTTGGCGATCCGTCGCGTCCGTACGGTTCCTTCCTGTTCTTGGGGCCCACGGGCGTGGGTAAAACCGAACTCACCAAGGCGTTGGCCGAGTTCCTCTTCGATTCCGAGGATCACATGGTGCGTATCGACATGAGTGAATTCATGGAGAAGCACTCGGTGGCCCGACTCATTGGGGCGCCCCCGGGATATGTCGGGTACGAAGAGGGCGGCTACCTGACCGAGGCCGTGCGACGCAAGCCGTACAGCGTGATCTTACTGGACGAGGTTGAAAAGGCCCATCCCGACGTGTTCAACGTCTTGCTCCAGGTACTTGACGACGGGCGTCTTACCGATGGTCAGGGCCGGACGGTCGACTTTCGGAATACGGTAATCGTTATGACCTCCAACCTGGGCTCGCAGCAAATCCAGAACATGGCGGGCGAGCCCTATGATGCGATGAAGGCGGTGGTGTGGGAAGAGTTAAGGCAACACTTCCGCCCCGAGTTCCTGAACCGTATCGACGAGGTCGTGGTCTTCCACCCGCTTGACAATAAGCACATCGAGGCCATCGCACGGATTCAGTTGCAGCGCTTGCAAGAGCGCCTCGACAATATGAACATGCAGTTGGAAGTGTCGGATGCTGCGCTGGCTCAGTTGGCACGGGTTGGATTCGATCCGGTTTTCGGTGCCCGTCCGCTGAAGCGTGCGATCCAGCAAGAGATCGAAAACCCGGTTGCCAAGCTCATCCTGGAAGGAAAGTTTGGCGAAAAGGACGTGATCCCGGTCGACTGGAAAGATGGGCAGTTCGTGTTTACCCGCACGCTGCAATAAGCCCACAAAGGGGCGTTCAACAGCCTCAACCGTCATTGCCCCGTAGCCTTAGGCTACGGGTTTTTTTTTAAGTGGGCCGCCCAGGCCTCTCGCCTGAACGGCGATCGTTAGCCATTCTGGGAAACAATGACCAGCTTATGGGTTGTTTTTGCCGCTATTTGTGTCATTGATCGCCGTGGCATCGGCTTTGCCCTCTGGTTTGGCAGCGGTTGACTGTTTCCCCGCCTTCTTGAAATCGCCGGCGATCGCTGTGCTGAAGGCTTTCGGATCCAAATACTTCCGGATGACCGTATTGACCTCATCGGCGCTCAAAGACTTGAGTCGACGATCGATTTCGGCTGACCAGGCGAAGGT
>CAZMVM010000026.1:0-27060 GCA_964569785.1 uncultured Pigmentiphaga sp.
GAGCGGGCTGCGGAGAGGTTGTTGATGGTGTTGCTCAGGTTGGCGATGGTGGACTCGAAGCGGTTTTGAATGGCACCGAGCTCGGAACGGAGACCGTCGACCGTAGCTAAGGCTTTGTCGAGCGTATCCAGTGCATTGGTAGTGACGCCACGCGTGAGGTCGGTAAACGCTAGCGTGGACGTGTCAATTTCAAAAGTGGCGGTGTTAGCAGTGGCTGTCGTATCCGCCTTGGCAGGATCCAGGGCAATGTAGAAGGTACCAGTTCCAGTGTCGTCAAGCTTGATGCCCTTGGCGGCCAAAGTGTCGAGCTCGTTCTGATCGGCAGCAGTGATAGTGACGGTAGCGAACCAATTGTTGTTCGCGTCCTTCACTGCCGTGTTAGCAATCGAAACTCCTGCAGCAGCAATGCCCAAGCGGCCCGCGAGTGTGTCATCGACTGATTCCGATACAGCCGTGGCATTGATTGACGTGGTATCACCAAACACAGCTGCGTAGTCCGAGCCGACCAAAGCCGCGGTTGTTCCGACCGGTCCGGTGACGTTGAAGGTGCTAAGGTTTAATTCCTTACTATCAACCTTTTTGAGGTTAATAGAAATCGTTTGTCCGTCGTTTGCACCCACTTGGATGGACAGCTTGTTCGCGTCTTTGCCAAGTACGTGGATGCCGTTGAACTGGGTCTGCGCGGAAACACGGTCAATTTCCTTAAGGCGCTGATTAATTTCGTCTTGGATAGAAACCAAGTCGGACTTGTCGTTGGTTCCGTTCGCGGCCTGAACGGTTAGCTCACGAATGCGCTGCAGGTTGTTGTTGATTTCGTTCAGGGCACCTTCGGTCGTTTGAGCGATGGAGATCCCGTCGTTGGCATTGCGAACCGCCTGCGTCAGACCGCGGATGTTGGCGGTAAAGCGGTTAGCAATCGCCTGACCGGCAGCGTCGTCTTTAGCGCTGTTGATGCGCAGACCGGAGGAGAGGCGCTCAATGGCCGTGCCCAGGGCGTTCTGAGATTTCGTCAGGTTGTTCTGCGAAACCAGAGCCAGGTAGTTTGTGTTGATTACAGACATCAGAAAACTCCCATGAGGAAAACTCCGGCGCCGGCCTGGTTTGGCCTTGCGCCACCTTGTCAGGGGGGAAGAGGCCGTGCGGTGGTGCACTCGATCGGCGCCCGCGGCCGGGGCTCCTCCCTGTACATGGGGGTTTACGGCAGGCGAAATGGGAACTTTAGGGGTGTTACATTTGGGCGGGGGTGAGCCCTACCTTTCGGGTAGGTAACCGACGAGAACCGCAGAGCTTCCGGCAGATCGCACTAGCCCTCTGAGCAATGTAAACCTTGTGTGTTGGTCTCGCAAAGAGTTGCTGCGCGGGCCGAAGTTGGAGCCCACAGGGAACAAACTCGAGACATGCCTACTGAGTGAAAGCTCCATTAATGGGCCCGTCGCAACAGGATGTGGATTTGCTTGCGCACTTCAGTCGTATTGTGTTCTATCTCTGTTTACACCCAGAGATGTGTGAGCTGGCGTTTCCGTACCCGCGATGTCGACGCAGGACGGAAACGACTTTCGAGACGCTTCAATCAACTACCGGGCTTGCTGCTGTATCTTCTCGCCGCCGCGTTCTATGTCTTTACCCGCGCCTTCCATGGTGTTGCACCCTGTGACGGCGGCGGCGACGGCCAGGAGCAGGGGCAGTATTAAGCGTATCTTCATTATTCTCTCCAAGAAAACGTACTTATCTCTACAGGCAGAAATGCCCAGCATGGCTTAGCAAGGCGCGGGCCTGACCCTTGGGCGGCGCGTGCGTGACAGCAAGCGTTGGCGAGTTGTGTGTTTTCTATAGAGGAGTGATATGCGTAGAGCGCATCCGGGCGATAATAGGGCTTAGTCCCTAAGGATGCCCCCTCTCATGCTGAACAAACAGTTTTCTTCCGACGACTACTCCGCGTTGGCGGGCCCGATGGCGGGGGTGCCGCTGCCCGAGGTCGGTGCCTGGGTCGAGTTGTACAAGTTCGCGGGGCCCTCCGCGCGGGCTGCTGTGGCTACGGTGGTGCGCGAACACGCGGCCGAGTTCGCCGCGACGTTTTATGAAACCTTTCTGCAGGACGCCTACGCCACGCAGTTTTTGTCGCACGAGCTCGTCGCGCATAAGCTGTCGGGCTCGTTGCAGCGCTGGCTCATCAACCTCTTGGGAGATCCCGACAATATCGACGTGCCGCGCCTGGTGGCCCAACAACAAAAGGTGGGAGAGGTACACGCGCGGTTAATGGTCCCCGTGCCTTTGGTAGGGCGGGGCGCTCGTGTCTTGAAAGATGCCGTCACCCGCAAGCTGCGGGAATCGGATCTGTCTCGCGAGGACTTGTCTTTGGCGCAGCAGTATCTGGGGGGCATGACCGATCTGGCTCTGGAAGTGATGGCGACGGCCTATATGCATGACACGCGCCAGGGCGTACGGGCGAACGAAGCGTACCGGCTCTTTACGCTGGGCCAGAATGTGGCCACCGAACGTGAACGGCAGCGCGCGGCGTTGTTGGAATGGACCCAGTCGGTGCTGCTGAAAATGCACTTTCGCGACGAGAATCACGCGCTGCCAACCATTCGTAATTCGGAGTTCGGCTTGTGGCTGCATCACAAGGGCAGTGCCATGTTCGAGGGCACGTCCGAGTTGGGCACTATCTTGCAAATGATGTCCCTGCTCGACAGCACGACGCTGCCTGCGTTGACCGTGGTGCGCGACCACGGTGACTCACAGGAAGTGGCACAAGAGATTCATGCCTTTCAAGACCGGGTCGACAATATCAAGTACTTGCTGAATCAGTTGTTTGATCGTGTCGCGCAATTGGAGGGAGGCCGCGATCCGCTCACGCAACTGCTTAATCGCCGCTTCTTGCCGACGGTGTTGGCGCGGGAGCTGGCGCTGGCGAAGTCGGGCGTCAGTACGTTCTCCGTGCTCATGGCCGATCTGGATTACTTCAAACGGATTAACGACGCCTACGGGCACGATGGCGGTGATGCTATCCTGCGGCAAGTCGCTGAAATTTTGCAAGCTTCCACACGCAGTGGCGATTATGTGTTCCGCTACGGAGGTGAAGAGTTTTTGCTGCTCTTGGTGGATACCGACAAAGATGCCCTGTCGGTCGTGGCGCAGAAATTGTGCGAGACGGTGGCAGAGAAGACGTTTCGCTTACCGAACGGAGACACCACGCGCATGACCATCAGTATCGGAGCGGCCGCTTACGACGGACACCCCGACCCGGAATACTTGGTAAAGCGTGCCGACAATGCGCTTTACGAGGCCAAAGTAGAGGGCCGAAACACCTGGCGATTGGGTTAACGGCCTTTGCATATCGAGACGTGTACTCCGGGTAATCAACGTTCAGAGAGCCGGTGTTCTCAGGGAAATCCCTAGGTTTCCAGTCAGGAAAATAAGTTAATACTATTAACTAATATTCTTGGTTCTGGAATTTGCACATGTCTCAGCATAATGCCGCCGACGTCGACGGCCTGCTCATCGTCGATACATCGGACGCAATTGCGACGGTTACTTTGAACCGTCCCGACAAGCGCAACGCGCTCAACCTGCCGTTAATCGATGCGCTGCGCACCACGTTTGCCAATCTGCCCGATCACGTCCGGGTGGTTATTTTGAACGGCAACGGTGCCCACTTTAGCGCCGGGCTCGACCTGTCCGAGATGCACGATCATTCCACTTGGGCTGGAATCCTGCACTCACGCGCTTGGCACTCGGCGTTTGATCAGATTCAGCTGGGCAAGGTGCCGGTTATTGCGGTGCTGCATGGTGCCGTGGTAGGGGGCGGTTTGGAGCTCGCCAGCTCGTGCCACATTCGGGTAGCCGAGGCTTCCACCTATTACGCGCTGCCGGAAGGCCAACGGGGCTTGTTTGTGGGCGGCGGCGGTGCGGTGCGTGTCCCCCGATTGGTGGGCGCGGCACGTATGGCCGACATGATGCTCACCGGGCGCACCTACGACGCGCAAGAAGGTATGGCGGTGGGCTTTTCTCAGTACGTGGTGCCCCAGGGTGAAGGGATGGGCAAAGCGCGGGAGCTGGCTGAGCGCATCGCCGCGAATGCTCCGCTTTCCAACTTCGCGGTCATGCACGCGTTGCCGCGCATCGCCGATCAATCGCATGCCGACGGGTTGTTCACTGAGTCGTTGATGGCTGCCATTGCACAGGCTGATGACGCAGCTAAAGACCGCATGAACGCTTTTCTACAAGGGAAGGCCGCCAAGGCGTTGAAAAAATCATGAGTACTACAGCGCAACTTCGTACCAACGAGGCTTCTGCAACGCCACGCTATCGTGAGATCGCTTTAGGCGGTTCGCTGGAAGCCACCTTCACGGAACGGCCCGATGGCAGCGTTTTGGTGCAGTCCACCGAGCCGCTCCAACCTTACCCGGATCGCATCACCGACCGGCTGATTCAGGGCGCGGCAGCGCATGGTGATCGGGTCCTGGTGGCGCGGCGCGGGCCGGATGGCAAATGGCGCGAAATCACCTGGGCGCAAACTCTGGCTCGGGCTCGCAATATTGCTCAGGCCATTATTAATCGCGGGTTAAGTGCCGATCGGCCGGTGGTTATTATTTCCGGCAACGACCTGGAACACTTTCAGTTGATCATGGGGGCGCTGATGGCCGGCGTGCCGTTTGCGCCCATCTCTCCGGCTTACTCGTTGTTGTCGCGCGATTTCAGTAAGTTGCGCCACGTGATGGACACCCTAACCCCGGGTCTGGTATTTGCCAGCAACGAGCGCGACTACGCAGGTGCTATCAAGAGCGTGGTACCTGCCGACACCGAGGTGGTGCTGGCGGAAGGCGATGGCAGCCTGGTGGGCCGGGCAGTCACGTCTTACCAAAGCTTGCTGGATGCTGAGGCCACGGATGAGGTCGAGAAGAGGCACGCCACGATAGGCCCGGACACGATCGCTAAGTTCTTGTTTACCTCGGGTTCTACCAAACTGCCAAAACCCGTCATCAATACGCAACGCATGCTTTGCAGTAATCAGCAAATGATTCTGCAGTGCTTGCCGTTTATCGCCGAGACACCCCCGGTGTTGGTCGATTGGCTGCCCTGGAACCACACGTTTGGTGGCAACCATAATATCGGCATTGTTATTTACAACGGGGGCACCCTGTATATCGACGACGGGCTGCCCACGCCTCAAGGCATCGAGGAAACGCTGCGCAACCTGCGTGAAATCGCACCCACGATTTACTTCAACGTACCCAAAGGGTTCGAAGAGATCGTGACTGCGATGGAAACCGACGAAACGCTGGCGCGCACGCTGTTCTCGCGGGTCAAGGCGTTCTTCTTTGCCGGAGCCGGCTTGTCGCCGCAGGTTTGGGACCGCCTGGATCACGCGGCCGAGAAGTTCTGCGGCGAACGCATCCGTATGCTCACCGGCCTGGGCATGACGGAAACCGCCCCCTTCGCGTTGTGTGCGAATGGCGCTCAGGTTCATGCTGGGGTATTGGGTCTGCCGGCCCCGGGATTGGATGTGAAGATTGTGCCCGTCGATGGCAAGCTCGAAGTGCGCTATCGCGGGCCCAGCGTCACGCCGGGATACTGGCGCTCACCGGAGCAAACCGCCGAAGCCTTCGACGAAGAGGGGTACTTCTGTTCGGGTGACGCCGTGCAATACATCGACCCCAACAACCCCAAGTTGGGTTTCCGTTTCGATGGCCGCATCGCCGAAGACTTCAAGCTTTCCACCGGCACCTTCGTATCCGTGGGACCCTTGCGTGCGCGCATTTTGGCCGCGGCGGGCGACTGGCTTCAGGATGTGGTCATCGCGGGCATGAACCGCAACGAGATTGGCATACTGATGTTCCCGCGCATCGAAGTTTGTCGGGAGTTGGCCGGCCTCGACGCGAGTGCGGATGTACCTACGATTCTGCACCATCCCAAGGTTCGGGGGCTCTTCCAAGACCTGGTCGATCGCATGTGGCGCGAAGGAACGGGCAGTGCAACGCGAGTCGCGCGCGGATTGGTTCTGGAGACTCCGCCTTCCGTGGATTTGGGCGAGATTACCGACAAGGGGTCGATCAATCAGCGTGCTGTGTTAACGCACCGGGCTGATCTCGTCGACGCCATGTATGAAGGTAGCCGCGACGATATTCTATTACCGCGGAAGTAATCGCAGCCGCACTGGCATTCTGCAGCGTCCAGCTGTCATTGCTTCAAGCGATGTTTAAGCACTGCCGCGACCACCGTCGCTTCGCGCCAGGGCGGTAGAGCCAGTGGCTAGGACAAACCGCACGCTGGCCTTGCAAGGGCCAGGGCGCGTCCGGTTTTCTGCCAATTCGTTGCGTCCGCACATTGAATCCAGCCATCCGGCTTGGGAGTAAACACTCATGACATCAGTACGATATTCCGCCACCTTCGACGATATTTGGATCGTTGACGGTGCGCGCACACCCTTTGTTGACTATTGTGGCGCCTTCGGTGATCTCACCCCCACCGATATGGGCATCAAGGCAGCTCGCGCCGCTCTTGAGCGGTCGGGGTTCGCGCCGACGGAAGTCGGTTCGGTCATCACGGCCTCCATGGCGCCCGGCGATTTTTATGCCTATATGCTGCCGCGGCACATTGGACTGTACTCTGGCGTGCCGATTGAAGTGCCGGCAGCGAACGTGCAACGCATCTGCGGCAGCGGTTTTGAAATCATTCGGCAGGCGGGTGACGACATCGCCCGCGGCTACGCCAACGTCGTCCTTACCGTCGGTACGGAGTCGATGACGCGCAACCCGATTGCCGCATTCAGTCATCGCACCGGATTCAAGCTGGGAGCGCCGGTGGAGTTCAAGGACTTCCTGTGGGAAGCGCTCGACGATCCGGCGGCGTCGGTGTCGATGATTCAAACCGCAGAGAACCTCGCCAAGCGTTACGGCATTACGCGTGAAGCAGTGGACGAGTTCGCTTCGCTGTCGTTCGAGCGTGCCTTGGCCGCACAAGAGGCGGGGCGACTCGCGGAAGAGATTGTGCCGGTGGTTAACGAGACCTTCGAGCTCGAAGGGTACAATGCGCGAGGCATCCGGTTGCCGCGCAAGGTTGAACGGGTCGAAGCCGATACCCATCCCCGGCCGTCGCCGGTTGAAGCCTTGGCCAAACTACGTCCGGTTTATCCGGGCGGCGTCCAAACGGCTGGCAATAGCTCGGCACTGGTCGATGGAGCTGCGGCTGCGGTGATTGCTGCGGGTTCCGCCTTGGGCGAGCGCAAACCGCTTGCCCGACTCGTGGCGGCAGCGGCTGCAGGGGTTCCCCCTGAGATCATGGGCATCGGGCCGGCTCCTGCGATTCGTGCGGTGTTGGAGCGGGCGGGGCTCAGTCTTGATGACATTGCCATCATCGAGATCAACGAGGCCCAGGGCGCTCAGATTCTGGCTGTCGAAAAAGAGCTGGGTCTGGATCGCAACAAGCTCAACGTGAATGGCGGTGCTATTGCGTTAGGGCATCCGCTGGCGGCCACCGGTATGCGTCTTACGCTGTCGGCAGCTCGTGAGCTGCGCCGGCGTAAGCAACGTTACGCCATTGCATCGGCATGCATTGGCGGAGGCCAGGGAATGGCGTTGTTGATCGAGAATCCGGCAGCCGCCTAATTACTACCTGGCCCGATGAAGAACAAAACGTCATACTGGCACAGCACTTTATGTCCAAAACTGTTATTTACCCCGTCAACATCGAGTTTGGTGACTGCGACCCGGCGGACATCGTCTTTTTCCCCAACTATCTGCGCTGGATGGACGCGTCTTCTCTGAATTTTTTTCGCCAGAATGGCATTCCGCCCTGGCGTGAATTAGAGAAGACGCGGGGCATTATCGGCACGCCCGTGCTCGAGATTAATACCCGCTTCATGAAAAGCGCCACCTATGGCGAAAAGATTGAAGTCCATACCAGCATCATAGAGTGGCGGGCAAAGACGTTTACGCACAAACACGTAATTCGGCGGGGCGACGAGGTGCTGTGTGAAAGTACCGAGGTGCGTGCTTTCTTGACGAAGGACGAGACCGGCCGTCTGCGTGCCATGCCCATCCCGGAAGACATTCGGGAGGCATGCAGCTAAAAGGTACCTGGCGTGTGGGCCTGCGCGGCGCACACGCCTCGGCCTAGCCGCGGTACGGTGCAGAACCACTATGACTGAACCCATTTTGCAAACAGGCGGGCTTGATCTTTCGTGTCTTGATCACCTTATGGGGTTCAAGACGTCCTTGGCTGACGCGCGTCTGCGGCGTGCTTTTCATCGCCGTATGAAGCCACTGAAGCTGCGGCCGGTAGACTTCACCATCTTGCTCATTCTGGCCAACAATGAGGCGGTCAACCAGAAAGCACTGTGTCAGGCGCTCGATATGTCTGCACCCGGCTTGGCCGTTATTCTTGACCGGCTGCAAGCGCGTGAGCTTTTGGTGCGAGAGCGTAATGAACTGGACAAACGCGAACATCGGTTGGCGCTGACCGCTAACGGATTGGCGCTGGCTCAGGAGGCGGCGCGGTTATCTGAAGATGTAGAAACCAAGGCTTTGCAGGCCTTGACACCGTCCGAACAGGCAACCTTGGCACGTTTGCTGAACAAGATGTTGTACGGCGCCGCAGCATCGCAAACCGCAGCGTCCAGCGCGAATACCCCACGTAAGAATGGCGCGTTAATCACGACAGCGCGCGGTGGAGCAAGTTCGTCCGCCATGTAACCCTGCATCTGGCCTCAGCCTTCCGCAACCGCTCCTCGTGTTCTCCCAGCGCCCAGCGCATCGCCCCCCCGATGATCGAGAGCTTGCACGGGTTGAATCCCAGCAGGGGTTGCAGGGTGAGGGCCTTGACCCAAGTGCGCGACAAGCCCCGCCGTTCCGGGGGGCGGGGAAGGATAGCGCAGACGGCGGTAGGCGTCCTTGTCTTTAGCGTTTAATGCGGTGTTTGCTGCTGTTCGATGTTCTGGCGCACGACGGAAATTGGCGCACCGCGACAGCGGGAAACGAATGAGGACGGCGACCACAGAACACCTTTCCAGTAGCGATTCTGGATGTCGGGCCGTTGCTTGCGCAGCAGGCGGCTGGACACGCCCCGAGGCTGCTCACAAGATTGGAGACGGCGCCCACCTACGTGCTCTTCCGGCGTGCGCACTAGACGGGAAACTGGACAGGTCGGTAACGTTGTATAGCATCGGACCAAACTGCCCAGTTCCTGAGCGCTGCACCTAAGCAATTGAAACAAAACAAAAATTTATAATTGTGGACATGTTATCCACAAGGCTTTCCACGGCTTTTGTGCACAGTATTAACCCTTAGGCGCGTTGAAGCAGCTGCAGGCAGCGCGGTCAGATGTCCACCGTATCGACGTTGTAGGTAAACAGCCATTCATAGCGCTCTTTGACGCGCTCTTCCTGCCATTCGCGATCCACGTAAGCGCTTGCGCCTTCCGGGTTCGCGAGTTCGCGGTTGTGAAACCGCTCGGCATTCGCGTTCGACCCTTGTACCACTCGGGTGGTTCGTTCCAGGCGGGCAGCTTCGTACCGCTGCAAAGCCCGCACTGGATCGTCGCGGGAAGCGACCAAGGCACGAGCAAGAATGTACCCATCTTCAATGGCCATGGCCGCACCTTGGGCGAGAAAGGGCAAGGTAGGATGGGCTGCATCGCCCAGTAGCGTGACCTTGCCTTCACTCCACCGTGGCAGTGGTGCGCGCACCATTAAAGCCCATTTGTAGGGGGTCTCGATGGCGCGAATGAGGGTATGGACATCGGCGTGCCAGCCGGCCAGGTCAGCCAAGCATTCTTCGGTGGTGCCCCGCTCAGACCACGATTCGACTTGCCAGTCGGAACGTTCCACTGCACTGACGAAGTTCATCAGCTGATTGGCGCGCAATGGATAATGGATGACGTGCGCCCCCGGCCCAATCCAGTTCACCCCGAGGGGGCGCCGCAGCGTGGGCGGCAACGCGCTGGCTTCGATAACTCCTCGCCAGGCGACGAGCCCCGAAAACCGCGGCTGGTCGGCCCCAAAAAGAAGTCCGCGCACAGCGGAATGCACGCCGTCCGCACCCACGAGTACGTCGCCCGTGAAAGTGCGGCCGTCGACGGTACGGACAACGATGACATCGCCTTGCTCATCGAAGTCGACCAACTTTGCTCCGAGCACGATGGCTTGTGGGTCGTGTTCATGTACCGCCTGCGCCAGAATGCCGTGGAGGTCGGCCCGATGGGCAGTGAGATACGGGTAGCCGTATAGCTCACGGGCGAGGCTGCCCAGATCGAACAGCGTCCAGGTTTGCCCGGTATTCCAAAGCCGGACAATCTTTCCCTCCGGCTCCGAGGCGAGCTTCATTAGCTCGCGCTCCAAGCCCAGGTTGAACAGGACGCGATTGCAGTTGGGGCTGAGCTGGATGCCTGCCCCCAGTTCTTTCAGCTCGGCGGCTTGCTCAAGAATCTGTACCTGAAACCCTTGCTTTAGCAACGCAAGACCGGCGGTTAAACCGCCGAGCCCCGCGCCGACCACAATGATGCGCATGATTTAATCCAACTGTGGCTTTGTTTTCTCAATCAAAGTTGCCCACTTGTTGATCTCATTGTCCAGAAAGCGGGCGAATTCGTCGGTGGTGGTGGGCATGGCATACAGACCGGCCGCCTCCATTTGTTTACGCAATTCCGGATTCGCCTGGGCCTGGCGTAGTGCTGCGTTCAGCTTTTTTACCACCGCGGGAGGCGTGCCGGCGGGCGCCACGATACCCAGCCAGGAGTACACCTCGAAATCGTTACCGTACAGCTCTTTAACCGTAGGGACATCGGGCATGGCGTTCAATCGCTCAGCACCGGTGGTCGCCAGCACCTTCACGGTACCCGCCTTCAAATGGGAGGCAATCGGCGAGGGCGTCTCCAACGTGAGATCAAGCCGTCCCCCAAGCAAATCGGCCAGGGCTGGAGCGCCGCCCTTGTAGGGCACATGAAGCATCTTGAAATCAGCCACATCTTTCAGCCACTCACCGGTGAGGTGGTTGATCGAGCCATTACCCGCCGAGCCATACGCTACGTCGTGTGTCTTGGCGTAATCCACAAACTCCTTCAGATTGTTGAAGGGAAGCTCGCTACGTGTGGTTAACAGAATGGGAGCGCGGCCCACCAGCCCCACGGGCTCGAACGATTTCAGCGTGTGGTATTCCAGATTGGGGTAAAGCGAGGGCGCCACGCCCAAGCTGCTGGTACTTCCCCATAACAGCGTGTATCCATCCGCCGGTGCCCGTGCCACGTAGGTTGACCCCACGGTGCCGCCGGCGCCGCCGCGGTTGTCTACCACCACCGACTGGCCCAACACTTCGCTCAGCGTTTTGCCGACCATGCGCGCGCCAACATCAGTGGGGCCGCCGGGTGGGAAGGGGACAACCAGGGTGATCGGTCGCGATGGGAAGCTCTCTTCTGCCGTGACTGAGGCGGTTGGGGTCAAGAGCGTGGTGAACGTCGCGCTGGTAGCCAGGGCTGCAAGAAGAAGTCTCCTTCGTGAATTCGAATTGCTTGTTAATGCCATTGATGCCTCCTCCGGGTCGGGTACTGCGATGACTGGAGCTTGATCACTAAGACGCGATCAGCTGTGCAGGCGCCATCCGTGTTGTATGCCTAAGTCAGTGAGATCACGCAACACTATAAGTGAGACTTCAGAGGAAGGGAATGTTCTGGGCCTGCAGAGCCGGGGGATGATTGAGCAGCACCTCGCACTAGGCGGATGACCTCACGAGAAGGGCGCTACAAAGAATATGCGGAGTTGCGTCAACCGATGTAAGAAGGAGGGTGGGGATTCGATGTAAGAAGAAGGGGGTTGGAGATTTCAAAACACCCCATCGGCGCTTGCAGGACGGAGGGTTGGCGGCCAGCGCCTCAGCGCTCACTGCCGCAATGTCGCGACCGAGCGCTGCGTGGAGGCCACACTGTTCCAGTGGGGAAGACTTTTTTGCGGCCGCCGGCCGTGAAATTGCGGGTCCGCGGAGTGCGGCGAGTGCAGAGTGAGCAGCGGTGCTGATGGCCGCAGCACCGCCCACGGTTACTTCGCTTCGAAACCCGTTTCCTTGACGATATGCGTCCAGCGCGCGATCTCGGATTGCATCAGCTGATCCATCTCGTCGGCGGTGGACGCGATGACGGCAAAACCCAGGTCATCAAGTTTGCTTTGGACCTGAGGGTTCTCCAGGGCTTTCGCAACCGCTTGCTGGATGGCATCCACCGTGTCTTTTGGCGTGCCTGCCGGCGCCATAATGGATACCCAGGCACTGAAGACGACGTCAGGCAGACCCACCTCGACTAAAGTAGGGTAATCTGGGAAAGTGTCGGCCCGTTTGGTTCCAGTGGTTGCTAGGGCGCGCATCTTCCCCCCGGCGACCTGTTGTGAGGCCATCGCGGTGGTTAAAAAGCCCGCTTCCGCATCGCCAGAAATGAGCGCCGTCACTGCGTCGCCCGTCGAGCGGTAATGAATAGGCTCGATTTCAAAACCGGCGTGTTGCGCGAAGAGCTCTGCGCCAAAGTGGCCTGGTGTGGCCGCGCCAAACGTGGCGAAGTTCACACGTTCTTTCTTCGCTTTAGCGGCCTCAATGAACTCTTCTACCGTTTTATGCGGCGAGTCGGTCGGCACCACCAGTACAAAATCGGCTCGCACTGCCTCGGTTACGGGCGCAAAATCTTTCAAGGGGTCGTAGTTCAACGAGTCGAACGCGGCCGGGGCGATACTTAGCGAGCCGATCTCCCCAAGCAGCAGTGTGTGGCCGTCGGGTTGGGCGCGTGCAACGGCCTGGGCCGCAATTTGACCACCCGCACCAGCACGGTTTTCCACGACGACGTTTTGACCAAGCGTGGAAGACAGCTCTTGCCCGAGCAGACGGGCAACGATATCGGGGCCGGTTCCCGGCGGGAAGCCGACAATCAGCCGCACAGGTTGACTGGGATATTGCGCCAAGGCAATGGCAGGAAGAGCAAGACTGAGTAATGCACAACTAAGCAGTCGTCTTAGCGAGAACATAGGGTCCTCCAAGGGTTATTTCCGTAACATCTTGGGCAAATTCTTACGGTTTGTCTGTCATCCTAGAGGTGGACGTGCCATGCTGGTTGCTTGCAAACGTGCTGGGGCCAAGCCAGCGACACGCAAAAGCAGTATCGCTCAAGCCGATGGCTTTGACGATGCTTGCGGCTGCTGCGCCTGGATGACGCGCGCAAAAAGCTCACTTCGGAATCGTATCCCCAGCCGCGAGAAGGCTCGATTGCGGTAGGTCTTTACGGTAGACACTGCCAAGCCGAGATCCGCTGCCACCCCGTCATGCGTATAACCCTGCAAGAGTCGTTCACAAACTTGCAACTCGCGTCGAGTGAGTGCAGGGCACAACGCTTTGAGTGTGCTTGCGAAAGAATTCTCGTGATGGGCCCCCAAAGTTGGCGTTTTTTCTGCAGCGGGAGGCGAGCTCCCGTGTTGAGTACTGACAGCATTCAAGGGCACCCGGATCGACGGCGGCGACAGGTGGGCGCCGGCCGGGGGTGATTCGTTCGCCAGTGAGCAAGCATGGGGTTGCGGTGGGGTACTTACCTGCGTCATTGCGGGATACAGATCGATATGCCGTCGCACGCAGGCCGAAATAATGGTGGCAAGGGCCCTAAGGTCGATTAGTTCGCCCGGCTGAAAGGCCGGTTGATGATCGTGTCGATAAAGATTGATAGCGAGTAAATCGCCATTCTGATCCACACTAAACAACGACACACGCTCACGCAAACCGTGCCGGATATAAATGTGGTCGCGGTGGAGCGGATGAATGTCCGCCGCCACCCAGTGGCCCATCAGCAAGCGATTCGGGCGCGCTCGACGGCGCGCCGCCATAAACGTTGTGTCATTTCGGTAAAGACCCTTCCGGCAATAGGTGAGCCAGCACTGGCGGGTGGTATCTGGTACTTCGTAGCTACCCGATATGTGCATTCCCAAAGGGCGGTTTGGCGCTAACCGATACACCGACCAAGACGCCACGGGTGCAATTTGATTGATATATGCCAACAGGTGAGTATTGAAATCGGCTGCGCCTATGCACTGAATCAAGCTATTCGTGATGGAGTCTGCGGTTTGACTGTGTCCAGAGGCCGACGACACGTCCCACACTTTCATGATGTTGTCTCCCCGTTCTCACGCGAGCCAGGTCGCACTGATGTAGACGCGCTCCGGCAGCTCGCGCCCGTGTGGCGATGCGATGGGCTTCTGCCAGGAAGAAGCCACAGATAGTGACAATATACAAGGGGAGAGCACAGATCTGCCACGTCGCCACGTTATTGTGGGATCGTCTCTGAAATCATACGGGTGTTCTGGGCTTGTTCGCTTCGTGAGACGAACAGCGGCGCTGTGCACCTAGAACTGGGTTCTTGGGCGGCAGCGGTGCTGCTTATCGACCCAATAGTGAATGCGCGGTGTGCACACGGTGATGGGTAACCACGCAGGCGCGGGCGAGGGCATGGGGTGCGCTGCGGCTTCACCGTGGGGCCAAAAGACGGGCGGCCGGCACGAATAGACGGCCAGCCTGAACGCGATGCGCACGTATCACATCAATCACGCCGCAGCCACCGCCGATGACTCCATTCACGTGACGCCTGCTTGCGCGCCTGCTGCCACTGACGCGGCTGTAAACCGCGGCCGAATAGGTGTGGCTTGCTTAAGCCGTTTTAGAGCTTTGACGCCTGATCTGTTTCCTCTGCCATAGCATGCCGCGGCGAGCCGGCGTCTTTGAGGCGATCCTGCAGTTGTTGCATTGCCTCGGCGAGACGGCGGCGTTCGGTCTCGGATAGCAGGTTGCGAATTTTGGGGAACAAGTCGTCTTCTTCTTCCTCGTGGTGATGCTCGGTTTGCTCCTTGAGCACTTTCAGCTTGGGCTCAAACGTGGTGTCATCGGCACTCAGTTCGTTGAGATCGGCGACCAAGCGCTTCAAAGATAGATGTTCTTCTAATGATTCCAGGAGAATGTCTTCGGTCTTGTGTGCCTTGACGGCCGGAAAAAGGATGTGTTCTTCGGACTCGACATGCACCGCCAAGTGGTTGGCGGCCTGTTTAAAATATCGCAAGCGGTCTGCAGCGCTTTCACTTTCAAGCGCTTTGTCCATCAGTGCTTCAACTTCACGGTGCTGTTGTATTAGAAAGTCGACGACTTCCATGCGGTTCTCCAGGGTTGTGTGTAAAAGCACCGGAGAACAGCAGCAATCGTTCCCGTTAGATGCGGTTTGTCAGGAAGGGGGCGATAACCCTTGCGGAGGGGGCTGGGTTGCCCTGGGGTGCACGCCCAAACGTTCGAGAACGCTCAAGAGGGCGTCTAAGGTGACGGGCTTGCCCAAGTGTGCTGAGAATCCGGCATCAAGGGCACGTCGAATGTCTTGTGTGCGGGCAAAGCCCGTAAGGGCGACGGCGGGTACGTCGTGCATGCCACACTCGTGATGCAGGCGTGCAAGGAGCTCGTGTCCATCCATTTGAGGCATGGACACGTCGGACAAGATCAGATCGAATCGTGCATCGCGGGCGCGGGCGAGTGCCTCAGCACCACTGCGCGCGGGGGTAACCTTCGCACCTTCCAGCTCAAGCAAGTAACCAAAGGCTTCCAACGTATCGACCGCGTCGTCGACCAACAGTACGCTGAGCCCACGTAAGCGTCCTTGGCCGGCGTCGTCGGATGTTGCTGGAGCGGGGCCGGAATGCCGTTGCGGCGTTTCGGGAACCAGCGGCAGCCATACGCTAAACCGGGCGCCTTTGCCTTCTCCTTCGGAATACGCTTTAACGCGCCCGCCGTGCAGCTGAGATAATTGTCGTACTAAAGCGAGGCCGACGCCCAGACCGCCTTCGCGCCGTGTCGTGTGCGATTCTGCTTGTCCGAACATTTCAAAAATTTTGGGCAAAAGCTTACGGCTGATGCCTTTGCCGGAATCGATAACGTCAAGACGCGCATATCCGCCTTCGCGATCAACTCTCACGCTAATAAAACCGCCTGCGGGGGTGAATTTCAGCGAGTTGCTGAGCAAGTTCCAGACAATTTGTTCGAGCCGAACTTCATCGGCCTCTAGAACCAGAGCGTGGTCGGGGGTATGAAGCTGTAATTCGAGGCCGGCCTGAGCGGCTTCGCTTCGGGCGTTGTCAACAACATTGCGTACCACGGTCACTGCATCAAGACGGGTGCGGTTCAGGGTGAGTTTACCCGTGTGAATGCGGGACAAATCGAGTAAGTCGTCGATGATCTTCACTTGATTGAGCACGGCGCGCTGTATCGTGCTAACTGATTTGCTCGCCGCTTGAGAGTTACGCACTTCAGGCAAGTGGGTGAGGAGCTCGGCGTTAACGTAAATGAGGTTGAGCGGATGCTTGAGCTCGTGCGACATCACCGCCAGGTACTCATCTTTGAGTTGATTCGCGATCTGGGCCCGGGTACGTACCAGACGCTCATGACGCAGCATCGCCTCGTGCTGCCGTTCGACTTGCTTGGCGGTGGTGTGGTCGCGGGTGATTTTGACGAACCCAAGGGTATCGTCTTGTCCTAAGGGCGTGACTACGCCGCTGCAATACAGCCGGCTATTGTCTTTGCGCTGGTGCCAACGTTCGTCGGCGGCACGACCGTACAAACGTGCTCGGCGAATTTCGTCGGAGGGGACCCCATTGGCGCGGTCTTGTGGCAAGTAAATAATGTCGATGGGTTGGCCGACTGCCTCGTGCGCAGAATAGCCGAACAAAACCTCGGCGCCACGATTCCAGCTGGTGATCACTCCATTCGGCTTGAAGGTAAGAATGGCGTAGTCGGTCGTGCTATCCAATGCCAGCTGAAGTAATGCGCTAAGGCCCAAGGTGGAACCGGGCGTGCTTCTATCGGGGTACATGAAGCCGTCTCCGCAGAGAAACTTTATTGCAGCATGCAAGCCAGTAGGGTCGCGCGCGACTGCCTTCTACACTTGGATGCGCAAGCTGCTCAAGGGAGCAATGGCGCGCGTTCAGAGTCAATCATGCCACAAGGCGACCGGAAATGTAGCCAGCACATCTGCAAGGGGTAGCGTTCCATCAGCGGATGTAAATAAGTGCATCCCGTCCGACATCACACCGTGAAGTGCTACGCCGGAGAGTTCCGGCGGCAAACTCAAGGTAGTGTCGCGCCATACTTCCGGTGGCAACATGGGCTGGGTTAGAGGGGCGAGCGAGCCGTCAGAAAGCATGAGCGTCAGCGGAAGTCGGGGCGCTACGGTGAGTGCCCATTGCCCTTTGTGATGACGCAGGAAGGCGACGACATGGTTTGCACATGGACCTTCGACAGCAACCGGTGCATAGTCTCCCCGCGCAAAAAGCGCAGCGTGGTGGCGACGGAATTGCAGAACCCGGCGTAGGAGCTCTTGCTTAATATGACCCGACCGCCATGTACGCAGAAGTAACTCGTTGTCTCGGGTCGTCTCGAGGGCATTGATCCGCGCGTCATAATCGACTGGGTTGCGATTGTCGGGATCAGTCAGGGAAAAGTCCCAGAACTCGGTGCCCTGGTAAAGGTCTGGAACGCCGGGCGCGGTCAGTCGAACGAGAGTTTGGGTCAGGCTGTTGATGGCCCCAGCAGGCGCAATACGCTCCACGAAGCGCACCAGTTTTTCTAGCCTGACCGCCCCGTGACCCGCATGGAGGCTGTCGCGTATAAATTGTTCGCACAAGGCTTCGTACGGCTGGTTGGGATCGAACCAACCGGAGCGCTGTTTGCCTTCACGCAGAGCTTTCTGTTGCCAACGAACCACCCGATCAGCGAACTCTTTGAGCCGAGCTGGTTCATCGAGGCGCAAGTCCAGCGGCCACGCCCCTACTAATGTTTGGAGGAGAGTGTATTGGTCGACGAGGTGTGGGAGCGCGCTGCGGATTTCTGCAGTGTTTTGCGGTGACGGCAGTAGCCAGGCACCAACGAGCTCGTTCCATGCTTCTGGCACCTCGCTAATGACAGCAAGCCGGCCGCGGACGTCTTCTCCTCGCTTGTGATCATGCGTGGCAGTGGCTAACAGCGAAAAGGGGTAGGAGGCCGCACGTCGCTGCATGTCGGCGTGAAACTCGTTCGGAACCACGCTGAAGTGTGCAGGATTTGAACCGACCTCATTGCGGGATAGCAACCGTCCGTATCGGTAAAAGGCCGTGTCTTCGACCGACTTCGCCGCTAGCGCTGTGGTGAGCTGTTGGAACTGGCGAATCGCGGTAAGTTTGAGGTCGAGGGCCGGCCCCGTAGGGGTTCGATACGGCGCTTCCCCGCCCAGCCAAATATCAAGGGCGTCCAGCAACGCACCATCGCTGCTCGGTAAGCGCTGCCTGGCGCTCTCTTTGGCCATGGCAAAGTACATGGCGTCTTCGCTGCTGCGGCCGTGAATATTTACGTAGGTGCGATACACCGGAAAATTGGCGAGTAGCTCGACAAGTACTCGGCGGATCGCTGGTAAAGTGAAATCGCGCGTGATCAAATTGGCTTGCCCGAGTTGATGTAATCGGCACGCCATGTTCTCGACCTCGCCTGCAAAGTGCCGGGCGACCATCAACTGTCGGGCTTCATATTCCACCTGCCCGAAGTCGGCCGGGTCGCTGGCCACTTCTTGCCACAATTCGTTGAGGGGTTCGGCGCCCTGAACAGCATGGAGTAAGCCCCCCATCTCATCCATAAACTCATAGCCGGTCGTTCCATCCACAGCCCAGCGAGCATCCAGTCGTTCGTCCGGAGCCAGAATCTTCTCGACGATGATGTAGGGCCGCTGCGTGAGTTCGCGAGGGCGTGTGCGCCCGGCCGCTGCCAGGGCTTCGCGCAGCATCAAGCAGTAGCGTTGCGGGTCACCGAGACCATCGACGTGATCGATACGAACGCCGTCAATGAGGCCTTCGCCGTATAGGCGCAGCACCAGCCCATGGGCAGCCGCGAACACCTCCTCGCGATCCATGCGTGTGCCAATGAGCCCGGTGATCTCAAAAAAACGACGCCAGTTCATGGCATCGGCAGCGCACCGCCACCACGCCAAACGGTAGTGCTGCTGCTCAAGTAAGCGATGCAGGCGCGTGCGTCCCTGTCCGTGCTGGGGATCGTGTTGAGCTAACGCGGCGGTAATGCCGGCTCGTACTTCCGGCAGCGCGGCTGCCTGTTGCAGCAGGTGTATTGCAGCGGCGCGGTGAGGTTCATCATTGCTCGTCGCCAGTGCGTCGAACGCGCGGTAAAGTGCGATCAGATGCGTTGACTCGGGCGCGGCTCGCAGAATGCTGCCGTAGGTTGTTGGAGTAATAGGGAATCGCTGCTCGTGATACCGAACGATGAACTCAGTGGTTGACGCGTCGTAATCCAGGCGTAAATGGCCCGACTCGAGCTCGTGTCCGTAGGAAGCCCCCAGAAAAGGTGCGAGCACTTTGGCGCGGAGGCCCGCATTGGGGAAATTCCAGTCGATATCGAAGTATCCCGCGTAAGGACTGCTCGCGCCCCATTGCAGAACACTCCACCACCAGGCGTTGTCGGCGTGCGTCGCCATGTGGTTGGGCACAATGTCCAAGATGAGTCCCATCCCGTGGGCACGTAACCGTTCTACCAGTCGGTGAAGTACTTTCTCGCCTCCTAACTCCGGATTGAAGAGGTTGTAGTCGACCACATCGTAGCCGTGAGTGGAGCCGGGAACGGCGCGGGTGATGGGTGACGCATAGAGGTGGCTGATCCCTAAGGCAGCAAAGTAATCGACGAGGCCGCAGGCGTCCTCTAGGGTGAAACCACGATGGAATTGAAGGCGGGCAGTAGCGCGCAGGGAGACGGTCATGAAGATTCGGGCCGGTGAGATGGGGAAGACGTCGCCTTGGCGCCCAGAACAAGGTTGCGACGGGTCTGCGCCAGGCGATGCACGCGGGCGTTGCCCGGGGCAGCGTGTAAGAGCTGTTCCACTGTCACTGGCAGCCGTCGCCGCCAATTGGGGTGGGTGTCTATGGTGCCTGGGAGATTCGGTTGCTCGTCCATGCCCGCAATATCTTCCAGAGGCAAGATGACTAGGGGCGCGGGGGTACTGCCCAGGTGCTCGATGATGCGTTCTATTGGAGGGTCGGTCGGTGGCTCGGTGGGCTCGTCCGATGTCCGGACGGCCTGCCAAAGCAGCTGACGTTCCATGCGGCGTTCCGCACGTGCGGTTGCTTCTGTCACCTCGCCTAAGAGGCCCAAGCGCGCGCGCCAGTCGAGGTCGCGCTCTGCCCACCAACCGTTGACCGTCGGCAAGTCGTGCGTGCTGGTCAGCGCGATATTGGCCGGGTTCCATTCGGGCGCGGGCAGAAAGGGCGCCGGCTGCTCGCCGGTATTCATACGTTCAAACCACAGGACGCTCATGCCGTAGATCCCGTGCGTGTGCATGCGGTCGTTGAAGTCCGGAGGGACGGTGCCCAGGTTTTCGCCCAGCACAATGGCCGAATGTCGTTCGGACTCCAGGGCAATCAAGCGCAGCATATCGTCGAAAGGGTAGTGTACGTAGGCACCGTGCCGGGGATCCGCCCCCGATGGTACGAGCCACATGCGCTGAAGTCCGAGCGCGTGGTCAATGCGCACACCGCCGGCATAGCGAAGCGCCGACCGTAGTACTGCAATGAATGCCTGAAACCCGTGTTTGCGCAGGGCCTGGGGTGAAAAGGCCGTCAAACCACAGCTTTGTCCTAGCGGGTTATAGAGATCCGGAGGCGCACCTGGAGAGAGGTTGGCAAGAACGTCGCTCTGTTGGCTCCACGCCTGGCTACCTGCAGGGTCAGCGCCCACCGCAAGGTCGGTCAGCAAGCCGAGTTTCATGCCGGCCCGTGTCGCTGCGTCTTGCGCCTGCTGCAGGCCGCGTGCTGCCAACCACTGCAAAAAGACATGAAAGTCGACATCGCGGCTGAATGTCTGGGAAAACTGGGCAACGGCGTTGGCATCAGGCGTGCGCATGTCGTCGGGCCATTGGCGCCAGTCGGTCAAACCTTGCGCGGCGAAATGTGCATGCAATGCTTCGAACGTTGCGTGTTGCTCTAGTGCCTGGCCGCCGTCTTGGCGAAACCGTATGAATGCCGTGGTTAACGGTTCGGGTGCTGCGGCCACAAACTCATCGAACAGTCGCCGCAATACCGCAATGCGTGCGCTGACGGCCCGCGGCCCGTCGACGAGTTGTGATTCTTCGAGAGCCGCGAATTCGTGCTCAAGCCCAAGCTCGCCAATAACGCGTCGTACACCGGATGCGCTGAAGGTTTGGTAGGGGTCGACATAGCTTGCATTCAGCCAGACACGGCTCGACGGTGCATAAGGACTGTAATGGTGCGGGTTGGCGGTAAACATAGCGTGCACCGGACTGATCGCCACTGCATCACTACCCGCTAAAGCCGCGGATCTTGCCAGGGCTTCCAGTGCGCTGAAGTCGCCAATTCCAGCTAGGCCACGCTGCTCACAGCGAAGGCCATACAGTTGGGCGCTAACACCCCACGTGCGTGCCGGTTGTGTACGGCAACGGGCCTCGATCGATAGACAGCGATTGGGCGCGATTGCCAGAGTTGCGCTGTGCGCACCCATGCTTAGGCGGTGGTAACCCGTGTGACCAACCGGGGGCAGGCTAAGGGTACCGTCGGGGCCAACTGCTACCGTTCCTGTTAATGTGCCACCATTTTCCAGGTCCAGGCGCCAGTGTCCTGCCGTAAGGCAATTGGGCAAGACCACCGGGCGATCCAATGTGGCTGTTAATAGTGGGGGACAGGCAGTCTCCTCTTGCGTGAGCCGATGCAGACTTTCTTTGATGTCGTTCCGGGTACGAACAGGGAAGTCAAGTGACTCAAGCACACGACAAAGTACCTGGTCATCAACGGTGTGTGCTTGTCCGGTGACGTCATGCCAATTAATCTGAATTCCCGCTAGGCGGGCCACGGCATGTAGGGCGGAGGATGCGGGGGAGGTCATAGTTGTAGAGTGGCAATCAGGGTGCCGGGCAGTAGGTTCCCTTTTGCCATTGCCACAGCAGCATCGGCACGGCTTTCATAAAACGGCGTCCCGCGCAGGGGCTGTTCGCCAAGGGAAACAGGCTGGTCAGACAAGTTGACGTACAGGATGTAGAGTTCGTTGTCGGTTAGAGGCCATTGTGCGCACACGCTTCCCGGCGCAAGCACGTCAGCCTGTCCTGACCCTGCATGGGCCAGGCGCGGTATCAGCAGTTGGTGGCGGGCGGCTAGGGTGCGGCGATAAAAGGCGTGCCAGCTTTGCGCGTCGTCATTCGCCGCCTCCAGTTCCGGCCTGCATTGCAGGAAGGTTTCGATGGCGTTGGGGTCGGGTATAGTCTGCGCATCACCGGTGCCCGAAAAAGCGGCAAACGCCGCAAACTCAGCTTGCCGTCCTGCCCTTACTGCTTCCGCCAATTCGGGCGCATGGCTGGTGAAGTAAAGAAAGGGGGCGGTGGATCCTACTTCTTCACCCATAAAAATCAGCGGAATCTGTGGGCTCAAAAGGATCAGGGCGATGGCGGCGGCTAGCGGGTTAGGCAGGTGGTTGGGCGGCGGTGCATTAAGTAGTGTGCGTAAGCGTTCTCCGAAAGCCCGGTTGCCGATTTGGTCATGGTTTTGCAAAAAATTGACGAACGCTGTGGGCGGCAGATGCGCGTTGGCTTCACCGCGGGGTTTGCCTTGACGAAATGGTGAACGCTCGCCTTGGTAAATAAAGCCTTCGCTCAGGCAGCGTGCCAGGTGATGGGTCGGGTTCTCGGCATAGTCGGCGTAGTATCCGTCGTGCTCGTCGGTCAGCAAGGTGTGCAATACGTGATGGGCGTCATCGTTCCACTGTGCATCGTATGGGTGGGGCAGGTGGGAAGCCTCGTTCGCGTCATTTTCCAACACCAAATGAACGTGACGATCAGGTTCTACGTTTGCTCTCACGAAGCGCGCCATATCATCGAGCCAGGTCGGGTCATGAATAGCGTGCACCGCATCGAGGCGTAAGCCGTCAAAGCGGAATTCTCTGATCCAGTACAACGCGTTCTCGGCAAAATACTGGCGCACCTGAGGTTGCCGAAAGTCGATCGCATCGCCCCAGGGAGTATGAATGTCGTGCCGGAAAAACGGTTTCGCATATTCCCCCAGGTAGTTTCCGTCGGGTCCAAAATGGTTGTAGACCACGTCCAGAAACACCATCAATCCCAAGCCATGGGCGTCGTCGACGAGTGCTTTGAGTTCATCGGGAGAGCCATACGACGCGTCGGGCGCGAACGGCAGAACCCCGTCGTAACCCCAGTTGCGGGAGCCGGGGAATTCGGCGATAGGCATGAGCTCAATAGCCGTTACGCCTAGGTCCGCAAGGTTGGGCAAGTAGCGGCGTACCCCCGCAAATCCGCCCAACAATCCCACGTGCAGCTCGTAGAGCACGGCTTCGTGCCAGGGCCGTCCGCACCACTCGGTGTTTTGCCATTGATAACGAAAAGGGTCGGGAACGACGCTGTAGCCCTGAACATCGCCGTCTTGCTGACGGGAAGCAGGATCTGGTACCCACAGTGATCCGACGCCGAACCGATAGCGCGTTCCGGGTCCACAATCCGAGTCGAGTTCATACCAACCATCCCCACGGGCAAGCATCGGAACGGGAGGATCGTCTTCGATTTGCACGCGCACGCCCCGCGCCGCGGACGGCGCCCACAGCCGAAAACGTGTGAAATGCGGATTCGGCGTGTGGGGCCCAAATTCGAAACGGTAAGCGTTCATGATGGGGGTTCCGAGTCAGAGTCAGAGCTGGTATCCGGGGATGAGTCGGGGGCAGGGCCGGGTTCGTGAGGTGGCGTGGGATGTCTGCCAGCGTCTTCGATGGCATCCGCGGGGGGCTCAGAAGAAGCGTCGTGCTGCGGCTCGGCAGCACGGCCGGTGCTTTTCGATGGCGAGGATTCAGGAGAAGCGGCGGATTCCGGGTGCGCCGTATCCGCCTTTGCTGGCGTCGCGGCGTCGCGCTCATGGTGCGGGGTGGCGTGCGCCGGTGCAGATGCGTCCTGAACGGTGACCGAGTCAGTCGCTGCCTGGCTTTCCTCCTCGGATGCCGTGCTTAGGTCGGCGACGAATAAGGTAACGCTTCTCGCACCGATGCGTACTTTGCCGTCCGTCTCGATTACCGGCAGTGCGTGCGGGGTTCCGCTATCGAGTACCGGCTGCCATTGGCCCGGGATGGGCGGCAGCTGGAACTCGAGGTCGTCGCCCGAACCATTGAGCGCTACCAGCGTCAGATCAAGTGAATCGTCGTCAGCGCGGACGGCACGGCGCAACATCACGGTAGTGCCCTCGGGGTCATCCCAGTGGGAAGGCTCCATCCACGAGCCATCGTGATGAAACCATGCAACCATGGTGATCTCGGGGGTGATCAATGTTTCGCCCGCCATATACCGCATGCCGCGCAGCGATGGGTGTGCCTGCCGCAGCGCGGACAATTGCTCAACGAAAGAGATCAGTTGTTGGCCCAGATCTTCTTCGGTGTCGCGCCAGTTCAACCAAGAAATTGGATTGTCCTGACAATAAGCGTTGTTATTGCCGTGCTGGGTATTGCCGAATTCATCCCCGGCCAATAGCATGGGTGTGCCGGTTGATAACAGTAATGTTGCCAGCATGGCACGTTGCACGCGTGCTCGAACGGCCAAAATTTCTTCATCATCGGTATCACCCTCAGCGCCCCAATTGTAGCTGGCGTTGTCGTTGTGCCCGTCGCGGTTTTCCTCGCCATTGGCGTCATTGTGTTTCTCGTTGTAGCTCACTAAATCTCGTAAGGTGAACCCATCGTGAGCACACACGAAATTAACTGAAGACCAAGGCCGGCGATGGCGGCGATCAAACAGATCCGGTGACCCACTCATCCGGCCGGCTAATTCGCCCAGTTGACCGGGGTCGCCCTTCCAGAAGCGTCGCGTGGTTTCGCGAAACTTGTCATTCCATTCCGCAAAACCAGGCGGGTGATTCCCCAACTGATAGCCGTCCGGGCCTAAATCCCAGGGTTCAGAAATGATTTTGAGACGCGCGAGCACCGGGTCTTGTCGGATCGCGTCGAAAAAGCCCGACCCTGGATCGAAGCCAGGCCCCTCGCGACCCAAGGTCACGCCCAGGTCAAACCTGAAGCCATCGACCAGGAACGCTTCCGCCCAGTAGCGCAAGGAGTCCATCACCATTTGCAGCACCCTGGGATGGGACAGGTTGAGTGTGTTGCCGCAACCGGTGTAATCCAGGTAATAGCGCTCCTCTCCCGGAACCAGGCGGTAATAGCTGGCATTGTCCAGACCCTTCCAGGAAAATGTAGGGCCTAACTCGTTACCTTCGCAGGTGTGGTTGAAAACGACGTCGAGAATCACCTCGATGCCCGCCGCATGCAAGCGACGTACTGCCATGCGAATTTCGTTGAGCTGGTTGGTGGCCAGATAGGCGGGCTCGGGAGCAAAATACGACAACGTGCTGTAGCCCCAATAGTTGCGCAGGTTGCGCTCGACCAAAAAGCGGTCTTGCAAGAACGCGTGAATGGGCAGCAGCTCGATTGCCGTCACCCCGATACGGTGTAGATGATCGACAAAGCGGCGGTCGGCAAGCGCGGCGAACGTCCCCCGGATATTGGGCCGCAAATCGTCGCGCTGCATGCTGACACCCTTGACATGGGCCTCGTAAATGAAAGTCTTGGCCCAGGGGTGGTTGGGCCGCACGTTGTTGCTGGCATGCCCCAGGTTTTCGACCACCACCGCTTTTGGCATGGCGGGGGCACTGTCGCGTCGGTCCATCGATAGATCGGCGCGGGTATGTTGTACACGGTAGCTGAACAACGCATCCGACCACCGTGGCGCCCCGAGCAACTGCCGGGCGTAGGGGTCGAGCAACAGCTTATTGGGATTGAAGCGATGCCCATGACGTGGATCGTAGGGCCCATGCGCCCGATAGCCGTACACCAATCCGGGTCCAACATCGGGGAGGTAGCCGTGCCACACTTCATCGGTACACTCGGGTAATGGCAAGCGAGCGAGCTCCTTGCGTCCATTCGCGTCAAAGATGCATAGGTCAATGCGGGTGGCGTTGGCCGAGAAGACGGCGAAATTGATGCCCAGGCCGTCATAGTTGGCGCCTAAGGGATAGGGTGAACCTGCTTCCAGGCGGTCGGGAAAGCTTGTGAGTATCACTCATGCCCCGCATGTAGGATTAACGTTGCCAGAGGTGGCAGCACCAGCGTTAAGGCGTAGGGATGGCCGTGCGCGGGTGTGGCGTCGGCATAAGCCTGCCCGCCATTCCCTACGTTGGAACCGCCATAAACAGCGGCGTCGGTGTTCAGGAGTTCTGCCCACCTGCCCGCCACGGGTACGCCTATTTGGTAGTCGTGCCGGGGAACCGGGGTCATATTGCACACGACCAAAATCGTTTCGTGCGCACTCTTCCGTAAGTAAGCAAAGACGCTATTGGCATGATCGTCGCCAATCACCCACTCGAAACCTTCGCGCCGGGTGTCGCGTTGATGGAGCGCGGGTCGGGAACGGAGCACGTGGTTGAGATCTTTGACCAGGCGTTGCATGCCGCGATGCATGTCGTGGTCGAGTAAAGACCAATCCACCTGAGCGTCGTGGTTCCATTCGCTGGTTTGGGCGATTTCGCCACCCATAAACATCAGCTTTTTGCCTGGATGCGTCCACATAAAGCCAAAATAAGCGCGCAAATTGGCAAAGCGCTGCCATTCGTCGCCAGGCATCTTGCCAATTAATGAGCCTTTGCCGTGCACGACTTCATCGTGCGAGAGCGGGAGAATGAAGTTCTCGGACCACGCGTATATCAAGCCGAAAGTCATGTCGTGGTGATGATGGCTGCGGTAGATCGGGTTGTGCCCCATATACCGCAAGGTGTCGTGCATCCAGCCCATATTCCACTTGTAGTGAAAGGCTAATCCGCCCTCATGTGCTGGTGCCGTGACCCCTGGCCATGCGGTGGATTCCTCAGCGACCATGATGGCCCCCGGAAATTGTTCGCGCACGGCAAGATTGAGCTCGCGTAGAAAGGCGATGGCTTCGAGGTTTTCACGTCCGCCGTGAATATTGGGTAACCATTGTCCTTCCTGGCGGGAATAATCCAGA
>CAZMVM010000027.1:0-658 GCA_964569785.1 uncultured Pigmentiphaga sp.
ATCGAAATACCGGGTTGGAAACTTCTTCTCGAATTCAACCAGTCCGCTTCCTTCACGCATGGCGGGCGTAATGCCAATTAAGCGGGAATCCGCGGCCGCCATATCGCACAGCCACTGCCCAAATACTTGCGTGAATGACAGCTTCGGACTGGAAGTACTTGGTTGAATGCCAACAGCGGGATCAAATCTGCCTGGCCCGTGGTATAGCACAGGGTCGGCCTCGGCCAGCTTGTAGCCCTGCCCTTTGCGCGTTACCACATGCAGGAACAAGGCTCCCTTTTGGTCGCGCAGGTTCTGCAGCGTGGGTAACAGAGCGTCGAGATCGTGTCCATCGATGGGGCCAAAGTAATTAAAGCCCAGCTCTTCGAATAACGTGGCGGGCGCTACCATGCCCTTGGCATGACCTTCAAATCGACGCGCCAACTCGAGCATGGGTGGAAGGTGTGACAGCACCGCCTTCCCCATATTTCGTGCGGCGGCATAGAAGCGCCCTGAAAGCAGACGAGCTAAATGCCGGTTGAGCGCGCCCACCGGCGGCGAAATCGACATGTCGTTATCATTGAGAATAACGAGTAAATCGATGTCAGGCGTTACCCCCACATTATTCATGGCCTCGAAGGCCATCCCCGCAGTCATGGCGCCATCGCCGATCACCGCG
>CAZMVM010000027.1:668-26721 GCA_964569785.1 uncultured Pigmentiphaga sp.
ACCGCGATGTGCTTACGGGCAATGCCCGCGTTGCGCGCCGCCACCGCCATCCCCAAGGCGGCCGAGATCGACGTTGACGAGTGAGCGGTGCCAAAGGCGTCATACTCAGACTCGGAGCGGCGCGGGAAGCCTGAAATTCCTCCGCGCTGACGCAACTTCGCCATGCCCTCACGCCGGCCGGTCAGGATTTTATGGGTATAAGTTTGATGGCCAACATCCCACACGAGACGGTCGTGCGGGGTATTGAAAATGTAGTGCAACGCTACCGTAAGCTCGACCGTGCCCAGATTCGAGGACAAATGGCCGCCTGTACGTGATACCGATGCCAGCAAAAACTCCCGGAGCTCCTGCACCAGGATGTGCAACTCACTGCGGGATAGCTGCCGCAGATCCTCCGGCGAGTTGATCTGATACAACAATTGCGTATTCATGCCGGCATTATCCTTGAGAGCGTCCCGCTGATCCGTGACTCGGCTCAGTAAGTTCGCAACACGATGTAATCGGCAAGATGTGCAAGCGCTTGCGCCCGATGCGCGCTCTCGCCGAGTTGACTAAGGGCAGTATGAGCATTCTGTCGCAAGTTGTCGGCCATTTCGCGGGCACCTTCGAGGCCGAGTAACGTAACGTATGTTGGCTTGTTCGCCGCTTCATCTTTCCCCGCGGTCTTGCCAAGCTCCTCAGAGCTTGCGGTAACGTCCAGGATGTCATCAACGACTTGAAATGCCAAGCCAACCGCCTGTGCGTAATCATCCAGTGTTCGACGCGTTGCCGAGCTGGCTCCGGCAGCGATGGCACCCAAAGCGACACTGGCACGCAACAACGCCCCCGTTTTAAGGCGGTGCATGAGCTCGAGCTCTTCGAGCGGTAGCACGGTGCCGACGCTTTCCAAGTCGATTGCCTGCCCCGCGACCATTCCTTGCGGACCAATGGCCGTGGCCAGGACTTGAACGGCTTGCACCACCAAAGCAGGCGCAATAGGCATTCTTGCCAACCGCTCAAACGCAAACGGCTGTAGGGCGTCGCCCGCAAGCAACGCACACGCCTCGTCGAATGCGACATGCACAGTAGGCCGTCCACGACGCAAAACGTCATCATCCATGCAGGGTAAATCGTCGTGTACCAGCGAATAAGCGTGAATTGCTTCTACCGCTACGGCACATGCGTCCAAGGCGGCTTCAATCGCGGGCCCGTTCGCCGCACACGCCGCGCCCGCCGCATATACCATCAGTGCCCGCACTCGTTTGCCAGGGCCGAGCACGGCATAACGCATGGCTTCGTGCAACCGCTCGGGGGGACCTTGTACTTCCTCCAAGTGACGCTCGAGTGCCTCTTCGACGCGCTTACATGCAGCATCACGCCATACTTCAAACTGGCGGCGCGGCATGCTCGTTGCAACACTCATGCCCCACTCCTAGAACAGCCCACAACGAGAGTAACGGGCTGGGCTGCGGACTCTTCCCGCGGCAGTATGTGGGGATCCATGAAGCTAAGCAAGCCAGCCTCCGGTGAACGGTGGTCTTAAAGGGGCACTATTGTAAGCCACTCGCGACACAACCACGTACTGCGTGACGGTCAAACTCTTAGTATGCGCGCGCAGGTTCTGCACGTGCTCGGCGACATACCTGCGATCGCCGAGAACTTCCCGGGTAGGGGCGGAATGTCTGCCTTCTCGCACTCCCTAATGCCATCGGTACGGCTCGGAGCACCTTGCGATTCCAAGCTAGAATATAGGGTTTTACCGCTGGCGGCTCGCCAGTAACGTTGAATGAGCATATCGTCTTTGTGAGGACTCGAGGTTACGTCTTTCAGAGCCGCGGGCTCATATAGAGTGAGCCACTAAGCGCGACGCACTTTCGCCCAAGACTGCTGACACGAAGCACCGCGGAGGGAATCATGACCGATATTGGTCACACGGCACACGTACGAGCCAGCCAGGCCCAGTTACCAGTCACAGCATACTTTGACTCGACACTGTTTCAGCAAGAGCAAGAGAGAATTTTTCGGCAAGCGGCCATTTATGTCGGTAACGAGCGCATGGTTCCTAATCCGGGCGACTACCGAACGCTGCTCCAAGAAGACGGTGGCCGCGTGTTGGTGCGCAATCAGGACGGCGTGCAGCTTTTGTCCAACGTCTGCCGACATCGCCAGGCCATCATGCTTGGGGGTGAGGCCGGCGCTGTCACCGGAACCTGCAACAGCTACGGCAACTTGAACCCGCAAGGTGGGAATATTGTCTGCCCCTTGCATCGCTGGACGTACGACGCGACGGGGCGCCTGCTCGGTGCCCCCCAATTCGATAGCAACCCAGCTCTCGATTTGCAACGTTTTCCAGTGCAAGCCTACCGGGGGATGCTATTCGAAGGCCCTCGCAATGTTAAGGCAGACCTTGAAAAACTGCTGAGCCGCTCCGAGTTCGACGTCGACGATTACGTACTTGATCATGTCGAAGTACATCAGTGCAACTACAACTGGAAGACGTTTATCGAGGTTTACCTCGAGGACTACCACGTAGGGCCATTCCATCCTGGCCTGGGACAGTTCGTTACCTGCGACGACCTGGAATGGGAATTCGGTGCGCAGTACAGCGTACAAAAGGTGGGAGTCCATAAAGCACTGGCGCAACCTGGTTCATCGATTTATCGGGCGTGGCATGAAGCGTTGCTGCGCTTCCGCGGCGGCGAGGTGCCCGATTTTGGAGCCATTTGGGTCACCTACTACCCCACTTTCATGATCGAGATCTACCCGCATACGCTGGTGCTCTCAACGCTCTACCCCAAGGGGCCGCAAGAAACTGTCAATATCGTCGAGTTTTATTACCCCGAAGAAATCGTTGAGTTCGAGCGGGAGTTTGTCGAGGCGCAGCAAGCGGCCTATATGGAAACAGCGATCGAAGACGATGAAATTGCTGAACGTATGGACGCCGGACGTCGCGCCCTCATGGAGCGCGGTGTCAATGAAGTGGGCCCCTACCAATCTCCCATGGAAGACGGCATGCTGCACTTCCATGAGTGGTACCGCAAGACAACGAATCTGCCGACCCCCTAACGACTCGACATCTCCTGCGGGCGAAAGCGGTAGCCGCGTTGCCAGCTCATGCTGCAACTTCTGCCCGCAGCCATGTCCTCGTCGGCGGGCCGCATGTAAAATCTGGTTAAACAGCCCCCGGGCTATTCCCCGTCACGGCACTTATGACATCGACTACAAACTCTGCCCGCCCCGCGCGCAAAAAGCTCTACATCCGAACCTTCGGATGTCAAATGAATGAGTACGATTCCGACAAAATGGTCGACGTGCTCAATAGCGAACACGGCGTCGAGCTTACAACGCGGCCTGAAGAGGCTGACGTCATCCTATTCAACACTTGTTCGGTCCGTGAAAAAGCGCAGGAAAAGGTGTTTTCCGACCTGGGCCGCGTCAAGCATCTGAAGCAGGCAAAGCCCGATCTCATCATTGGCGTTGGCGGCTGTGTGGCCAGCCAGGAAGGCGATGCTATTGTTCAGCGCGCGCCCTACGTCGACGTGGTTTTTGGGCCTCAAACACTGCACCGGCTGCCCGAACTCATCGAGAAGCGTCGCACGGAAGGCCGCGCGCAGGTCGATATTTCGTTTCCCGAGATCGAAAAATTCGACCACCTTCCCCCCGCACCGGTGCAGGGGCCTACGGCCTTTGTTTCCATCATGGAAGGGTGCAGTAAGTACTGCACGTTCTGCGTGGTCCCGTACACGCGCGGCCCGGAAGTCTCACGGCCTTTCGACGATGTACTCACAGAAGTGGCCGACCTGGCCGATCAAGGCGTGCGCGAGGTTACCCTGCTGGGTCAAAACGTCAATGCGTATCGGGCTCCCATTGGCGATCAAGGCGAAATCGCCGACTTCGCGATGCTGCTGGAATACATCCACGAAATTCCTGGTATTGATCGCATCCGGTACACCACCTCTCACCCCAAGGAGATGACGTCGAGACTCATCGCGGCCCACGGTAATTTACCGAAACTGGTGCCATTCCTGCACCTTCCGGTTCAGTCGGGGAGCGATACCATACTCGCCGCAATGAAGCGGGGCTATACGACACTCGAGTACAAATCGATTGTGCGCCGGTTGCGCACTGCACGTCCGGGGCTGGTCATGTCGTCTGACTTCATCGTCGGATTCCCTGGCGAGACCGAAGAGGACTTCCAAAAAACGTTGCAGCTTATTGCCGACGTGAATTTCGACCACTCGTTCTCGTTCGTGTATTCACGTCGCCCCGGAACCCCGGCGGCCGACCTGCCCGACGACACGCCTCAAGAAGTCAAGCTCGAGCGCCTGCAACGCCTGCAAGCGCTTATTAATGAACAAGCGGGTCGTATCAGTGCGTCGATGGTGGGAACCACGCAACGGGTGTTGGTTGAGGGCCCTTCTCGCAGAGACCCTAACGAGCTCATGGGACGCACAGAGAACAACCGCATTGTGAACTTTCCGGCACCGCCACGTCTGATCGGTCAAATGATCGATATTCGTATTACGGAAGCCCTCGCGCATACGCTACGCGGAGAGGTCGTAACTACTGAAGACGCGCCCTCGGGCATTGCTACACACATTTGAACGAGTACACCCCTGTGGCTGCTAAACGTACCAGCGTTAACGCACCAAGATCATCCCGACTGCCTAGTAGTGTTGTTATCCTCGAGGGTGATAACACCCAACTTGCCAACCTTTGCGGGCCGCTTGACGAAAATCTGCGGCAACTGGCGGCCGCCTACGACGTGAATATTGCGCGCCGTGGCTCTCGCTTGAGCATCACGGGCGAACGCGCAGATGAGGCGGCCGCGGCAGCCAACTTCCTTCACACGCGATCACGCCATCAACCCTTATCAGTCGACGATGTCCAGCTAAGTCTGGTTGAGCTCGGCGCAGGCCGCCACCAAACAGGTGAAACCAGGGGCTCGGGCACTGGCGCCGAAGGTTCTACCGATGGCGAGGCCGCTGAGCAAGACGACGAGATGATCGTCCTGCGCACGAGGCGAAGCGATCTGCGGCCGCGCACACCGCGCCAGCGGGATTACCTCAAGAATATTCTGACCCACGACATTACGTTTGGCACTGGTCCGGCAGGAACTGGCAAGACCTGGCTTGCCGTAGCCTGCGCCATCGATGCGCTGGAGCGTGATGCGGTACAGCGCTTGATTCTCACCCGACCAGCAGTCGAGGCGGGCGAACGCTTGGGGTTCTTGCCTGGGGATTTGGCCCAGAAGGTCGATCCTTACCTGCGTCCACTCTATGATGCTTTGTACGACCTCATGGGCTTCGAACGCGTGCAGAAGCTATTTGAGCGGCAAACCATCGAGATCGCACCGCTGGCCTACATGCGCGGGCGCACGCTGAATCACTCCTTCGTCATCCTGGACGAAGCGCAGAACACCACACCCGAGCAAATGAAAATGTTTCTAACCCGTATCGGGTTCGGAAGCAAAGCAGTCATCACCGGCGATCCCTCTCAAGTCGACCTTCCGAAAGGACAGCGAAGCGGACTCGTCGACGCCATTGAAGTGTTGCGCGGAGTGAACGGACTTGCTTTTTCCACGTTCACGAGTCGTGACGTGGTGCGACACCCGTTGGTCGCTCGGATTGTTGATGCGTACGAGCGGGCAAGCGCACGTGATGACCAAGACGAATGAGTGATCCGGCAACTGCACCATCCCGCACAACAGAACATATTCCGTTGTCGCTCAGCATTCAGTACCAGACGCCCTGCCCGGCATTGCCTCGCTGGCGCATTCGCCGCTGGGTGTCGACGACCTTACGGGGATTGTCGCTGTATTGCGGGCCTCGGCATAACGCGCATCAGGTCATTCCCAATCCTGCTGGCCTCGTGCTCACCATCCGTCTCACCGACACCGATGAAGCGCGAGAATTGAACGCAGCCTATCGTGGTCGCGACTACCCGACCAATGTTCTAACTTTCGAGTATGGGGCCGACCCCGACGGGGTGTACCACGGCGACATCGTACTGTGCGTCCCGGTCATCGAGAAAGAAGCTGCCGAACAATCCAAGCCCTTCTTGCACCACGCCGCCCATCTTTGTGTGCATGGAACTTTACATGCTCTGGGCTATGATCATGACAACGATCAGGACGCCGCAATTATGGAAGCGCTAGAGGTGGCGATCCTGGCGCGCATGAATATCGGCAACCCTTACCTCTGATGCACGCTATGTCCGAACGATTGTTGATCGTCGTCGCCGCCCTAAATATGGCTATTGCCGTCGGCGCCGGTGCGTTTGGCGCTCACGGGCTTAAAAGAATTCTTGATCCCGATATGCTGTCGATTTGGCACACGGCCGTCACGTATCAAGTGATGCACGCGCTTGGTATGCTGCTTTTGGCGCTTATGCTCGGCCGCTCCGGCATCTCGTTGTTTGCCATCGCAGGATGGACGATGTTTGCAGGCATCGTGTTGTTCTCCGGCAGTCTGTACTGGTTGGCGCTTAGCGGCACACGAGTACTCGGCATGATCACCCCGCTGGGAGGGGTTCTCTTCATTGTCTCGTGGCTTCTCGTAGCCTGGGCTGCCATGCGCGCCCTTTGATTTTTTCTTTGCGCATTACCGACCGGGAACCATGACCCCCTCCTTCCATCACCGCAACCTCCCTCACCTTCTATTGCATGCGCGCGAAACTTTGATGGCGCATTTTCGTCCGGTTCTCAAAGAAGCAAATGTCACTGAACAACAATGGCGTGTCTTGCGAACGCTCAGCGAAGCCGGCCCGATGGAGCCCAACCAGATCGCCCGCACATGCCAGATTCTCAGTCCCAGTCTCACCCGTATGCTGGCCGGCATGGAGCAAGCAGGCCTTATCCGCCGCGAGCGCTCCGATTCCGACCAGCGGCGCCAGGAAATTTCATTAACTCCTAAAAGTGTCGAGCTGATAGAGCGCATGCGTCCAAAGGTTGATAAAAGATACCAACAACTTGAAGAGGCTATCGGTAAAGAGCTCCTCGATCGGCTCTATCGCGACATCGATGCAGCGATCGAACTGGTAAGCAAGCTCCCCAAATAGGCTGGAGCCCCAAGGGCACGGGTCAATCTACCGGCGCGCAGATACGCGCCTTAATGTTGACAATCTTTTTTGTCATTCGTATAATTTTGTTCTTCACACATAGGCGGTTAGCTCAGTTGGTTAGAGCGCTACGTTGACATCGTAGAGGTCGTAGGTTCGATTCCTATACCGCCTACCACTGCTACTTCTTGTTTCCCCTTATTACCGTCACGGTAGTGTCTTCACGGGATCTTTTCCCGTTCCAAACGAGATCTTCCAATCAGCCCTTGGCCAGTCGCGCTGGTTTTGGTTTGGCACCGTAATTCTCTCGTTTTCCCTCCCTCCCCGTTCTCCCCCGCGCGTTTTTTGTTTCTCTCCGAATCTCCCGTGATGGCAAAGACACCCAAGCCGTGAAACCGAGACGATTCCGCCGAGGGTACACGGATTGCTTTCCGTCGCGGGTTTGTATACGTTCATATCTATGCGGCGTAGCGTGGCGCTGTGGCGCAAGCCGATGTGAAAGAGTGTGCTCCTGCTCCAGGAACGAGGGGTGCTGTCAAGCCGCTATCGTCCCGGAGGCAGCGACAACAATAAGTCGAAGACAGCAAACACCAGGCAAGGAGGAAGCAGCCGTCGTAATGCATCGCCTTCAATGGATCTTCATTTTTAGTAGCAGCTCCAAGACAGGTGGTGTCCGACGGGCCACAAATGAACTCGGTTGGTAGAACCCTGCTCTTGGCTTGGTAAAGCCCTGCTCCTTTTCTCGTCATTGCTTGTTTGCTGTCGCTGATGACCCACCTCGATGCGACGGTTGTACCCACGGAGAACTTTGATGAAGGACTATTTCGCTACTACCAATCCCGCTGTACCTAGGCCGCAACATTCCGAGTTGCCGCCGGATGCCCATCACGGAGATGGCAATGTTCAGGGCGGCGAGCGTTTGGCTTCTGCGGCGGGAGGCGCGGCATTGCTGTACCTAGGTTTGCGGCGAGGCGGATTATTGGGCATGTTAGGTGCCGTCATAGGTGGCGGCCTACTTGCGCGAGGCATTTCGGGTCGCTGCGCGGCCAAACGAGCGCTGTCGCCGTCACCCGAGGAAAAGCAGCTAGCCATGGAACACGGCTGGAACACTGCAGCAGCCGCAATCCGCAGCATCACCATTAATCGCCCTCGCCAAGAGGTCTACGATTACTGGCGCAACTTCGAGAACCTTGCACGCTTCATGCGGAATATTTCACATATTGAAGTCATTGACTCCAAACGCTCGCGCTGGCTCTTGAAAGCACCATTCGGACAACAGCTCGAATGGGTATCCCATGTCATTGAAGATATTCCCGGAGAGCGTATTGCTTGGGAAACTGAATATGACGCTGATGTTCGCAGTACCGGGTGGGTAGAGTTTCGCGATGCTCCGGGGGGCCGAGGGACGGAAGTCAGAGCGATGATTGCCTACGAACCCCCGGGTGGTCGCCTGGGTCATCTGGCGGCCCGACTGTGGAAGGAAGACCCCAACTCACGGGCCCAACAAGATTTACACCGCTTGAAGCAAATCCTCGAAACCGGCGAGGCCGTGCAACCTAACAAGATGGAACCAAAGGCTACGTCTCCCGACTCAGAAGCGGCCTCGGCTGGCACACCGCGCCCATCCAGTGAATCGGGGGATGCTGCGTTCGGCGCGAACGGGCGCGCGAGCGCAGGCACCTAGCCGTTCTTACCGGGTGAGCAAACTGTCGCTTTGTCGCTCTCCCGAACCCTTGTCGGCGTAGCCATCGCTTGCCTGCCCGACCACCTCACGAGGTCACTCATGCGTGCACTCTGTTGGAACGGTATTAACGATTTGGCGGTCGAGACCTTTCCTGATCCTCAGCTCGACTATGCAGGCGATGTCATCGTCAAGGTCTCGATGTCATCCGTATGCGGCTCGGATCTCCACCTGATCAGCGGGTATGTACCGGGGATGAAGCCAGGCGATATCTTGGGCCACGAATTCGTGGGAGAAGTCGTGGAAGTGGGCCGTGCCGTAAAGCGGCTGCGCCCCGGAGACCGCGTCGTGGTCACGCCCATTCTCGCCTGCGGACACTGTGAGCACTGCCAGCGTAAGGAATTCTCCTGTTGCGACAACACCAACCCTAAACCCGCCCTCACGGAAGCTGCCTACGGCCATCCCTGCGCGGGAATACTTGGGTACAGCCATGCCTTCGGAGGGTACGCAGGTAGTCATGCCGAGTTTATCCGCGTACCCTTTGCAGACACGAACGTCTTCAAGATTCCCGACGATGTACGCGACGATCAAGCAGTGTTCGTCTCGGACGCTGTCCCTACGGGTTACACCGCAGCTCAGTTGGCAAGTATTGAGCCCGGGGACGTTGTTGCTGTTTGGGGTTGCGGTGCAGTGGGCCAAATGGCAATTCAATGTGCGTATTTGATGGGGGCAGAGCGCGTCATTGCCATCGACCAACTCGATAGCCGTTTGCGTATGGCCGAGCGCCATGGCCGCGCAGAAATCATTGATTTTAGCCGCGACGACGTGCATGAGGCCCTACTTCAATTGACGGGCGGTCGAGGACCAGACCGATGCATCGATGCTGTCGGCATGGAAGCCGAAGGTGAGGGCCTGCAAGACTGGTACGATCGCACCAAGCAACAACTTCGCCTTCACACCGATCGTGCTACTGCACTGCGGCAGGCGATCCGCGCGTGCCGCAAAGGCGGTACCGTTTCGGTGGTAGGCGTGTATGGCGGGCTCATCGACAAATACCCGATGGGCGCCATTGTTAATAAAGGGCTCACGCTACGAGCAGCCCAGCAGCCCGGTCAACGCTACATAGAGCGCATTTCCGAGCATATTCAAAAAGGAGAGCTCGACCCATCCTTTTTGTTAACCCACCCGCTACCGCTCGAATACGGAAAGTATGGCTATACGCTATTTAAGCAGAAGCTGGACGATTGCATGCGTGTCGTCTTCCAGCCCGATCCTTCCCGAGGCGGCACACTGGAAGCGGGCGTCTCCGCTCCTGCACCGGCCAACGCGAGTTAAGGGCAGCCCCCAACGACCTTTTCACGTTCGCGGGGGCCATCTACTGCTTTAAGAGGCCACTATTGTGGTTGGGCCTTGCGCATCTCAAAAGCATTCAGAGTGAAGGCGGTAAGCGCGTAGTACCCCACGACGCCCACGATCTCCACTGTGGTGGGTATACCAAACTCGGCGACCAGCTGTTCGTACAAGGACTGCGGTAGCCGGTTCGTGCTGAGCAGCGTCGTGGTGGCTTCGTACAGCAGGCGAAGGCGTGAATTATCAAGCTGCGGCGCCTTGCCTTCGCGAATCGCTTGAACCACCTCAGGAGCAAGCCCGGCTTGTTGAGCAATCGGCTCGTGTATTTGTTGCTCGCCCAGGCAATCGAAATGATGCGCCACGCACAAAATGACGAGTTCGGACTCGATCAATCCAAGCTGGGTCTGATAGCGGCAAAACGCACCCAGCTTTTCGGCCAAACTGGCCAAACGAGGGCTGTGCATCCAAGCCAGAAACGGGCCGCTTAGGTTACCTCGCGTTGATAAGATCGACCGGTAAATTTCCCACTGTTCACTGTTGAACTGGGCGGGATCAGGTAGCGGAAGCCGAGAGTCCATAGGTGGGGACATTAATTAATCCGAAGTTGTTTATGATCTTGTCGGACATTATGACCAAAATCCTCTCGGCGGGCATGGCCTGCTTTGACGAGGCCCACCCTACTCCAAGCGGGTGCCGCCAAGCACCCACCTTACAACGATAAGCGCATGCATAACACCGCTCGCGTCTATGACGTTGCCATCATCGGCGCCGGTCCTACCGGTATAACTCTGGCCAATTTGCTCGGTAGTTACGGTCTGTCCGTGATCATTCTTGAGCGGTATAAAGGGATATTGGACATTCCGCGCGCTGTCCATATCGATGGCGAAACAATGCGAGTATTTCAAAGTGCTGGCCTTGCCCAACACGTGTTGCCGATCCTGCGTCCCGGCCACAGCATGCACTGGGTTAACGCGAAAGGGCAAACGCTGCTGGTGCGTAATGGGCATGCGGGACTCAGCGATCAAGGCTGGCACAATGATTACTACTTCCATCAACCTCATTTGGAAGCATGTTTGCGCCAAGGGCTCGCCCGGTTCAGCTCGATTGAATTTCGGGAAGAGGTTGAGGTTCAAGATTACGCTGAGCACGACGGCATCATTGCACTCAGACTGGTAGCCACTGAAGGTCGTGGCGCCCCCGAAACAGTACGCGCCCGTTACATCGTCGGCTGCGATGGAGCCCGTTCAACGGTACGCTCGTGGTTGGGAGATCAGCAAGAAGACCTTGGTTTGCATCAGGCCTGGCTGGTGGTCGACGTCATCCTGAATCACCCTCTGCCTCTTCCCGAGCATACAGTGCAACACTGTGACCCTGCCCGACCTGCTACGTCGATTTATGTACACCCATTGCGCCGCCGATGGGAAATTCAAGCGATGCCCGGTGACGACCTCTCCGCCCTCACCGAGCCCTCTACGGTTTGGAAGCTTCTTTCGCCTTGGGTTAAACCTACGCAAGGTCGAATCGAACGCGCAGCCACTTACGAGTTCCATTCCTTGATTGCTACCCGTTGGCAGCAGGGCCGCATTTTCCTGGCCGGAGACGCTGCGCATCAGACCCCCCCGTTTCTTGGCCAAGGATTGTGTGCGGGCGTCCGTGACGCGGCAAATCTGGCCTGGAAGCTCGCTCTCGGTGTTCGTTCGGAGAACGAAACCGCCCTTGCTACCTATGGCTCTGAACGCATACCGCACGTGCGCGAGTTCATACAGCTTGCGGTCGATGTGGGCAAAGTTATTCAGGTTACCGATCCCGCAGAGGCTTCGGAACGGGACAGGAAATTAATCGCCGAGGGCTTGCAGTTCTCCTTTCCACGGCCTCGTCTCGGGCAACCCGGAGTCTTTCAGGGCAAGGCCCCGGCGGGACAGATATTTATCCAGCCTTTGCTGGACGATGGTCGATGGATGGATGACGTGGTCGGCACACAGTTTGGTTTGTTATTGCATCCGACGTTAGCGGCGAAGCTCCCCCTGGAGTTTGTCCGCCACGCACGTGCGGCAGGAATCGCAACGCTGCCCGCGCCCGGCGCACAAGGCGTAGAATGGTTAGACGACCATCAGGCCGTCGCGGTGCTGATACGGCCCGACCGCTACATTTTCGAGGTCGTAGCCCACGCCACAGAGCTTGCTCCAGCAGTCGGCCGTGTCCGTCAATACACCCAACCCGCCTCTGACCTTTCCGGTTAAAACCATGCGTCGAAGCTTCCCGCCCTACTCTCCTGACCAACCCTCTTTACAGGACGTGGAGGCACACGCGGGTGTGGTTTTGCTTGAGTTTGGCACCGACTGGTGCGGACATTGCCAAGCCGCTCAACCGGCTATCGCCGACGCTTTGGCACAGCATCACGATGTACTGCGCATTAAAGTCGAGGACGGCAAAGGCCGTGTGCTCGGTCGCCATTATGGCGTCAAGTTATGGCCAACGCTTATCTTTCTGAACAACGGGGTCGAAGTGACGCGGTTGGTACGCCCGACTCGGCAAGAACAAGTCATGCAGGCACTCACGTTAGCCAAACAAGCCGGAGGGCACGGCGTTGAGAACGGAGGCGTGTAATCGGGGCCGGCTGCAAGTCTAGCCCCCAGAGCGGGGAAATTTATGGTTTCCGCTCTCGACCACGACCAGCGCGCCGTCAATGGAAGCTCAAAGCAGTGCGGTCTGCTAAGGCACTCTAACGCGGAAGCGTTAACGAGCAGGCGGGCACCCCAGATGCCCCAGAAGCATAGACCGGCTCATAGACGCCAACATTGGCAGCCTCGGTACGCGCCCCCACCCGTTAGCCCCCGTCGCGCCCCAGCCCGTCAGCAAGCGGTCCCGACTGCAACGGCCTTATCGCCCGCTGCAGTCGCCACGCCAAACTGCTTGCCCAGGGTCTGCCTCTTGCGGGCTATGCGACTCAGTCCTCTGCTGATGCCTTGCTGGCATCAGTCTCTGCTCGGGTCGCGTACCGGGCGACGCGTCAGCCCTAGTTTCGTGGCTCGTCCCGCTGGGTGCTCGAGTCGGACTCGTCCGCTGGGTCTCCATTTGGGGCTTTCGCTGACGACGGCGAAGACGCAGGACTTGCCGTAGCAGTATCGGAAGGCTTCACGCCAATTCCAGTGCTCTGCGCAGTCGCGTCGTGAGCAGACTCGTCGTGCATTGCTGCATTTGCGCGGTCAACGGTGGAGGCCGTTCCATCACTTGTACTGCCCTCGGCCCGCTGGTGCTCTTCCGCGCGCACGGCCGCCTCTGCGGCGGCGAGCTCAGCCTGCTCACGTGCAGCTTGAGCCTCCCATTCTTGATAGCGACGTAGGGCCTTGGCAAAGGTGGAGGCGACGTTCTCCCGCCCAACCAAGTTCGTTATTCCTGCGCGCACGAGCTTGCGCAAGACGCGCGAGTTGGCTTCCACCAGCATCACACGCACACCGCGCTTTTTGAGGTCTTTAATGACATCTTCCAGTGTCTCTAATCCCGTACCGTCCAAGAAAGGCACGTTGCGCAAGCGGATGATCAGAACGCGGGGGTCAGTGTGCGTCACCGCCAGCGCGTGCTGAAGATTTTCTGCTGCCGCAAAAAACAACGGCCCTTCGACAGAGTAAACCAGCACGTCCTTGGGCAATTTGCTGATACCTTGCTGTACCAGCTCCTGAGGAAGGTCCATATCGTTGACACGTTGGACCGAGACGCTGGTGGCCATACGGCGCACAAAATGCAAAATGGCAAGAATAACGCCGATGTTTACAGCGACGACCAAGTCCGCGAAAACGGTGAGGAAAAAAGTCACCAATAAGATAACGACATCTGCACGCGGTGCGCGCTTGACCATTTGCGTCAACCGGCGAACGTCGCTCATGTTCCAGGCGACAACAAACAAGATCGCCGCCAAAGTAGCCAGCGGGACGTTCTTGGCCAAAGGCGCCAGGTACACCACCATCAGCACCAGCAGCAGGCAGTGCACGATCCCGGCCAGTGGGCTATTTCCACCGTTACGAATGTTGGTCGCGGTTCGAGCGATGGCACCAGTTGCCGCAAACCCGCCAAAAAATGGCGTGACGATGTTGGCTAATCCCTGCCCCACCAGCTCTTGATTGGAATTGTGTCGAGTCCCCGCCATGCCATCCGCGACTACCGCGGATAGAAGCGATTCAATCGCGCCCAGCATCGCAATCGCGAACGCGGGTCCCACGAGCTCGATGACGCGAGCCACAGTAATTTCAGGAACCTGAAAGGTGGGCAAGCCTTGGGGAACCCCGCCAAAGGCCGAACCGATCGTGGCGATGCCGTTGAACTGGAAGATTGACTGCAGCACCGTGGCCACTACCAAGGCGACTAAGGGGCCGGGCACACGCTGAAAACGTGGAATTTTGGTCGTGAATATGACCAGGGCAAGCGACAATAAGGCCAACAGGGTGGTCGGTATATGCAACTGGGGGAATGCTTTCAACAGCTGCCAAAGCTGTTGGTGGAAGTGTTCCCCGTAGACCTCCGGGAGGCCGAAGAAGTATCGCCACTGGCCCACCCAAATGATGACCCCGATACCTGCAGTAAATCCTACGATGACTGAAACGGGAATAAAGCGAATGACAGCGCCCATTCGCGCCAGTCCAAGCACGAGCAGAATAACGCCGGCCATGATGGTCGCTATCTGCAGACCATCAATGCCGTACTGTAAGGTAATGCCCGCCAAAATCGCCACGAAGGCCCCAGTAGGCCCTGCGATTTGCACCCGGCTGCCACCAAAAACGGAAACAATGAAACCCGCAATAATGGATGTATACAACCCATGTTCGGGCTTCGCGCCGGACGCAATGGCAAACGCCATGGCAAGTGGCAAAGCCACGACGCCAACAATGATGCCCGCCACGATGTTGGGCATCCAGTGTTTCCACGAGTACAACCCGGCCCGATGGGCCTCCAGCAAAGCAATCATATTTCTGCGACCAGCCTATTCTGTTATTTACCCATTCTCAATAATTCACTGCTCACTGCCCAAAAGCGTCACCGTCAACCGCCTGGTGTGCGGTCGCAGTCGGTGTTCCCAAAGATAAACGCCCTGCCAGGTACCCAACGCGAGCCGGCCGTGACTAATTGGAATGCTCAAAGCGGTTGCCGTGAGCGCAGCACGAATATGAGCAGGCATGTCGTCGGGCCCTTCGCTGTCGTGCTTGAACAGGCTATCACCGTCGGGTACTAGACGGGCGAGGAAGCGCTCGATATCTGCATGCACGTCGGGATCGGCGTTCTCAGTAATCAACAGTGAGCAACTCGTATGATGGCAGAACACCTGCAGCACCCCGATGCGTGCGGCGCTCTCGGCCACAATAGAAGCAAGCTGCGGTGTGATGTCGAACGGCCCACGCCGTGTCGTTTGGACCGTCACCGTATGTTGTTGGGTCAAGGTAACGGGGACTTGGGCAGCAGACGAGGGAGTACACTTGGACATGGTGATGGCCCGCTCACCAGCTGCGTACCGGGCCGGTATCTACATGGAGAAAATTGCTCCGTGGATAAAACCCTACCCCACCCGCCTTGAGGGCCAGCGCAGCATCACGCAAGTCGACCAACGGAACGCCCGGTAGCCGAATGTCCATCGCCTTGCCATCCATGTGCAGACTGCGCTTTGCGACGCCGCCGCCCCGCGTTTTGCGTAAATGCTCGTTCGTTGTCGGATCGCGGTAGGCCGAGATCACTTCGAATGCTTGCTTGCTACCCAGCATTACCCGGAGTCGATACAACACATCAAACAACCCCGGATCCATCTTGCCCACTTGCCCCGAATAATGATCGCGCAGAAAGTAGTTGAGCTTGAGCAACGCCCGCGGAATGTAAGAGTCGCCGCGCGCGTAAATAAGCGCAAGGTTTTCTAATGTATGCGTATGATCAAAGGCAAGGCTGCGTTGCTTGATGGCGGCAAGCCCGACGCTCGGCACGATAGTAAACAACGCTCCCGCGACCGCGATGCTGCTCGACCGCCGCAAAAAGCTTCTGCGAGAGGGATGGTGACTCACTGGATAGGCTCCTAATGAACGATGGTTGGCTCGGTGGAGCGTAATCGCCAGACCGAGGGAATGTCGACGTTTTGCGGCGCAGCTGGCACTGTCGGCGCAGGGGTCGCAGTTCCAGATGAACGAGTGCGCTCTGACGCCGTGCCTTTAGCGTCGTGGCCGTAAACGTCTGGATAAAAATGCACCACGCCCTCGTTCACTGCCACGGTACTGTAAATGACCATGACCTGAACGGGCACGGGTAGACGGACGGTTCTGGTTTTACCTGCACGCATGGCCTCGATGACTTGGTCGGCCGACCAGCGAACGGGATCAGCCAACACAAACTCGGCGAGAGGTACGGGATTCTCAACACGGATACAGCCGTGGCTGAAGTCGCGACGGCTGCGTTCGAACAGGCCTACCGAAGGCGTGTGATGCAGATAAATACTACTATTATTTGGAAGTATAAACTTGATGTCACCCATGGCATTCATGGGTCCGGGCCGTTGTCGCAAACGTGCCCCGCCTTCTATCACAGCCTGCATGAGCGCATCAGTAAGGTGGCGCTCGACTCGGCCGTCCGCGGTTACAAACTCAAGGCCCATCCGTTGAAAATACCCCGGATCGCGTTGCAACCGCGGGATCGTCTCGCGGCGTGCTATCGAGCGCGGAATGTTCCAGTAAGGATGAAATTCAATATAAGCAATATCTTCGTCGAACAAGGGCGTATCCGTATCGTAGGCCTTCCCCACAATCACGCGCATGTGCGCCAACTCGTGCCATTCATTTTCTTGTTGCTGATAAAGACGCAACGCGAATTCGGGAAGATTCACGACGACCGCACGCTCCCCCCGGAACGGCGGTGTGTTGCGCAACCGCTTCAAATTGCGCTCGATTTGGGCCAAACGCTGAGCCGGTGTAACGTTGAGCTCCCGTAAGGTGGTCGGCCCGACGATCCCGTCTACCGTTAAGCCGTGACGTGCCTGAAAACGACGCACCGCATCTACCAGAACGCCTTCGTACAGCGGGGGCAGCGCGGCAGTGGTTGACAAATCGCCTAAAGCAATGAGGCGCCGGGCAAGCGTTACCACGCCGCTATAGGGGTCGCCCGGCGACACCTTCTTACCTGGCAACGGTGGCAGGGGTTCGGACCATGCTGGATGCACCGGCGGTTTTCCAGCTGGCTCGCCCTCACTGGCTAACTTGCGGTAAGCGTCACGCGCCGCTACAAGATTGCGAAAAAACGGGGTCCGCTCCAGCGTGTAGCGAGGCGGCAGATAACTCGCCTCAACCGCGTCGACAGATAGAGCCTGGCCCGTCAACTGGGCCATGTTAGGCGAGGCGTCAACGGCGTGCACTCGGCTTGCTGCTATCAGCATGCATGCGATGGCAATGTAAGAGTAAAGCCGTAACCAACCACTGCGCCGATCGCGCATACCACCCCCTGGACTTCTTGCTAGCAATCGCGGTCATGCCGCATCATCGTAATGCCCAGCATATCATCGCATTGCGCACAAACCGACGAGGGGGCTTACATGAGTCATTGGATTTTGGTGCTCAACTGTGGATCATCCAGCATCAAGTACGCGCTCTTTGATGCGCGCATTACTCCCCTGCCGCGCACTCCATCCTGGAGCGGCAAGATCGACGGGATCAAAAGCGAGACGCCCACACTCACCGAAACGAACACCGAATCTGAAATCGTGCCCCTCGATATCACCGCGCCCTACGGTGCGGCACTTGAGCTGATATGGGAGCGCGTGCAGACGCGCTTGGGCACGGAAGACTTGGGATGTGTCGTGCATCGCATTGTTCATGGTGGCAGCAAATACTTTGCGGCCGCTCGGCTGAGCATTGACGTGCTCAACGACCTGCGCAGCTACATTCCGCTGGCACCCTTGCATCAACCGTTTGCTTTGGAAGCGGTCGAGCGCTTACTACGCATTCGGCCCGACATCCCCCAGGTCGCGTGCTTCGATACCGCATTTCATCAAACGATGCCACGTGTTGAACAAATGTTGCCCCTGCCGCGCAAAGCCTGGGAGCGCGGAATTCGCCGCTATGGGTTCCATGGCTTATCGTACGAGTACATTGTGTCCGCGCTTTCCGAGAGACATGGTGCTCTGGCCAGGCAGCGGTGCGTGGTCGCGCATCTGGGCAGCGGTGCCAGCTTATGCGCCCTACTCGAACTGCGCAGCGTCGCCACGACGATGGGTTTCTCCGCCCTCGACGGGCTCATGATGGGAACGCGCTGTGGCTCGCTTGATCCTGGGGCGGTAATTTACCTGATGGAAGTCGAGAAGCTGAGTCTCGATCAGGTCGCCCAGCTGCTGTATCACGAGTCCGGTTTACTCGGCGTGTCCGGCAGGTCACCCGACCTGCGCGATCTATTGGCCGCCGAAACGTCGGACGAGCACGCTAAGGAGGCCATCGCGCTGTACGTGCATCGGATTTGTCAGCAGGTCGCCGCCCTCACCGCATCGTTGCAGGGGCTAGATTTACTCGTATTCACCGCCGGCGTTGGCGAGAATAATGCGGAGATTCGTAAGCGCGTGTGTCAGGGCCTGCACTATCTGGGCGTCGAGATAGACGAGGAAGCTAATCGAACGCATCAAGCCGTCATCTCCACACCCAGCTCCAAAGTGCTCGTGGGTATTGAGCCCACCAACGAAGAGTGGATCGCGGCTCGGCAAGCGCTAGAGATGGGGATAGTTACTCACGCCAATCGGGGATAAGCCTGTGGATAACGCGTTGAAAGCTCGCGGAAACGCGGATCTGCTGCGGGTTTACCCCCGATGACTAGAGAATAAGCGGCTCCGGGTTTCGGCGGCACGCGGGCCAGGAAAATTATTCCAGTCCGGTTTGGACGTTGCTTAGCCGCCCGGCAAGTTTGTATGAACAATGAAGTTCCCATTGCTGCCGCATGCGGGCATGCGCACGACGTTGAAAATCTCACCGATCACTGCGTTCGTGCACTCAGCGATACTCGGATCAGCATAGAACCCTTGTTCCACAAGGCTTTGCAGGCACCCCCAACCCCACGGGCCGCAATCATCAGGGCGATGAGAGCGAGGCCGAGCCCACGCTAATCCGATGTTGCAGTCACTTAGAAACAGCTTTCCTGGAGCGGGATCATCATCATCCGCAGGGGTTACCGGCCTCGCTGCGGTGCACCTCCCTCTTCGCACGTATGGCCGCGCCAGTCGACCATCCGCCTCCTCTCGGCATTCTCGTCTTCGGAGGCCACCCTGTGGAAAATTTTGTGGATAAGACGCCTCCAACCACGCATTTTCAGGCGCTGCTGGAAAACGCCACTTGTTACATTGGCCGGCTAAATTTACCCTCTCATATTTGCCCGCCACCGGAGGAAGTTAGCCTTCCCGCTCGCTGGGCCTGGTTTATTACGACGCAACTTAGCCGTCGACACGCGAGGAGCACGCATGTCGCTACACAAACATCGTTCACATGTGGTCACCGATGGACCTACCCGCGCCCCTCATCGCGCCTTTCTCCGGGCAACCGGCATGGACGACGCCGCCCTGAGAAAATCGTTCGTGGGCATTGCCAGTACGCACGGTGAAAATACGCCCTGCTCCATGTCGATCGCCCCGCAGGCCGACCGAGCGCGACTGGGCGTGGCTGCAGCTGGCGGGGCACCGATCACTTTCTCGACCATTTCGGTATCCGACGGAACCTCAATGAATCATGCCGGAATGCGTATGAGCCTGATATCGCGCGAGATCATTGCCGACAGCATTGAAGCGGTCGTGCGCGCGCATGGCTATGACGCTCTAGTCGGGTTCGCGGGCTGCGACAAGACGCTGCCTGGCGTGCTAATGAGTATGGTGCGCCTGAACGTTCCCGCGGTGTTTTTGCACGCCGGTGCAACGCTGCCAGGACGGCTTCAGGGTAAGGACACCACTGTACTGGACTGCATCGAAACGGTGGGCAGCGTCCAAACGGGAACGGCGACCCCCGAACACCTCGAGCTCTTGGAACGCATCAGTTTGCCTACGGTGGGGGCGTGCCCCGGACAGTTCACCGCGAACACGATGGCCATGGTGGCCGAGGCCATGGGGCTGTCGCCCCTTGGCTCCTCAATGGTACCGGCCGTTTATAGCCAGCGGTTGGCCATCGCGCAACAAGCGGGCGAGCTAGTGATGAAGCTCGTCAGCCAGTCAGGCCCACTGCCGCGCGATCTGGTCACCCGGGCGAGTCTCGAGAATGCGTGCGCCGCGGTCGCTGCTACCGGCGGGTCGACGAATGCAGCGCTGCACATTCCGGCCATTGCAAACGAAGCCGGCATACGCTTCACGCTGGAAGATGTCGCCGAAGTGTTTGCGCGCACCCCTCTGATTGCCGACCTGTCGCCAGGCGGGAAATACCTTGCCCGCGACCTTCACGAGGTGGGTGGAGTGCCTGCCATACTGAAAACCTTACTCGAGGGCGGACACCTCCACGGAGACGCCTTGACGCTCAGCGGGGAAACACTCGCTGAGGCTTTGAGAACAGTTGCCGGACCTGACGGGACGGTCGTGAAGCCCTGTCACCAACCGATCCAAAGCACCGGGGGCTTGGTCGTATTGAAGGGCAACCTGTGCCCAGATGGTGCGCTACTTAAAGTCGCCGGTCTGAAGTCTTTGAAGTTTAGCGGGCCGGCACGTGTCTTCGAGACAGAAGAAGCCTGTATGGCTGCGGTCAGTGCCCGAATCTACAAGCCTGGCGAGGTGCTGGTCATTCGTAACGAGGGCCCCAAAGGTGGGCCTGGCATGCGCGAGATGCTCAGCGTCACAGCCGCACTTTATGGACAGGGTATGGGCGAACGAGTGGCTTTGTTAACGGATGGCCGCTTTTCCGGGGCAACCCGTGGTTTGTGCATCGGTTATGTATCGCCTGAAGCCGCAGTCGGTGGTCCGATCGCCTTGCTTAAAGACGGGGATCTCATCCACATCGACGGAGCCGCGGGCACGCTCGAGGTCGAACTCTCACCTGAGGAGCTCGAGCAACGGCGCGCGAATTGGCAACCTCCGCAGCAAACACATCTGGGTGGCGTTCTAGAAAAATACGCACGTCTTGTGGGGCCCGCCCACTGTGGTGCGGTCACGCACTCGGGTAAGGTGCAATGGGATTATGAACCTTCTCAAATCGGAGCTTCGGCATGACTAGCCCCATCAACATCGGATTCTGCGGGATCGGCCTGATGGGCGCCCCTATAGTTCGACGCTTGCTTGCTGCAGGACACACCGTGCATGTGTGGAACCGCACTCGCGCCAAGGCCGAAGCGCTCGTTCCCGACGGAGCGATTCTCGCTGAAAGCCCGGCCGAAGTCGCGCGCAACAGCCGGGTGGTCGTGCTCTGCCTGACTGATCAACACGCTGTCGAAGCGACCGTTTTCGGAGCTCATGGCATCAGCTCGGTACAAGGGCCCGAACTCGTCATCGATCATTCGAGCATCGCGCCTGACGCCACCCGGGCCTTTGCTGCCCGTCTCAACGAAAAAACGGGTGCCGGCTGGATAGACGCTCCGGTATCCGGCGGCGTCGGTGGGGCCACTGCCGGCACACTGGCCATCATGGGCGGGGGCGACGAGCGTTGGGTACCGCTGGCGCGCGAGGTCGTACACGCCTATTCGTCACGCTATACACACATGGGCGGCAGTGGCGCAGGACAAGTCACGAAATTGTGCAATCAAACGATCGTCGCATCGACCTTGGTTGCGATTGGCGAGGCAGTTGCTCTTGCCCAATCCAGCGGACTAGACGCCTCCAAGCTCACCGAGGCCTTGGCCGGTGGCTGGGCTGATTCAACCCTGCTGCAAATTTTTGTGGACCGCATGGTAAACCCGCCTGAGCAGTCAATCGGTGCAGTGGCCACGATGCTCAAAGATGTCGACAACGTTGCGCAATATGCAACCACCTCTGCGACGCCCATGCCGGTTTTATCCACAGTTCAGCAATGCTTTCGCATCGCTGCAAACCTGGGCCTGGCCCAGGCAGACCTGAGCCAGGTAGTACAAGTTAGCCGCCCCCGCGCCTCCGTTGAACCGTGAAGCTAGCCGCCAATTTGTCCTTGCTGTACGATCATTTGCCGTGGCCAGACCGATTTGCGGCGTCCGCCGAAGATGGCTTTCGATATGTAGAAATTCTCTTCCCCTATGATTACCCTGCACTGTGGTACGCCGAACAGCTGGAAACTCACGGTCTGCGGCTCGTACTCATCAACACGCCAATAAGCCCTGAGTTTCCGTTGGGTGCCGCTGCACAGCATGGTGCTGAAGATTACTTTCGCAGCACCTTTGCCCAGGCATTAGCCGTATGCGATGCCACAGGATGCCCGGCCGTTCATGTGATGGTCGGCCCTCAACAAACCACGACGACACGCACGCCGCAAACAGAAACATTGCTGGGCAATCTCGCTTGGGTCGCAGAACAGCCCAACGCACCACGCATCCACCTCGAAGCACTCAACACGTCAGACGTACCCGCATACTTCTACGCCTCGCCGTCGCAAGTAATTGATGTGCTGCGTGCTTTCGAGCCCGGGGCCAGGAGTGCACTTTCTGCCGGCAGCGTAACGCGTGAGTTGCCTTGGAAGAGCGAAGCGGATACGCTTTGCCCATTGCATTCGCCCCGCTCGCCCCTGGCGCCTCCCGGGGTCGGCCTGCAATTCGACTTCTACCATACCGTAAAGCAGGGGTTATCCATCAAACATCAACTGGCGGCCTGCCTTCCCTTTGTTCAACACGTGCAGATCGCGGGTAGTCCCGACCGTCACGAGCCTGAACTCAGTCCGGCACTGATCGAGGGCTTTCGACTGTTGCACGAGGGTGGCTACCGGGGCTTTATCGGTTGCGAGTACCGACCGAAAGGCGCTGTGACGACGGGACTTCAATGGACGCGCCCCTTGCTAGAAAATAAGTGGGTCTATTTCTGATGCTCGCCAATTTGATCAGCCATTATGGCTATTGGGCTGTATTTGTAGGTACCATACTCGAGGGCGAGTCGGTTCTGCTCCTGGCAGGTTTCTCTGCGCATCAGGGCTATCTCAGCTGGTTAGCTGTGGTGCTGGTTGCGACAATCGGCGGAACCCTAGGAGACTTCATCGTTTTTGAAGCAGGTCGTCGGTATGGCGCCAAACTGCTTCAACGCTATCCGCGCTGGCAACCCGGCGTTGCCCATGTCACCAATTTCATCCAGCGTTACCCCTCAAGCTCGATTATTGCACTGCGCTTCATGTATGGCTTGCGCCTGGTTGGGCCACTCACAGTGGGCATGAGCAAGGTTTCCACGCTCAAGTTTGCGGCACTCAATATCTTGGGCTCCATACTGTGGGCCACTTTGTTTGCCAGTGCTGGTTATGTGTTTGGGCGTGCATTCACCGTCATTTTCGACGAAATCCAGCGATACGAAGAGGCCTTGTTCGTCGTACTACTCGTCGGCGGCCTACTCTGGGGCTGGATGTATCAACGACGCCGCAAACGTCGGCTGCGCACAATCAATGTGAGTTAATCTCGACCAAAAGCGTGCTCCCAACTTGGGGCCTGATGCCTAGTCTCAAATTTCATCTCACCTAAAACGCACTCGGAGGAACGCCCATCATGCCCACCCCGTCTTCAGCTTCATCGCGCTCCATGGCAAGCGCCCGTTCCACCCACGCACCTTCGACCGAGCTTTGTTCAAGCCGATCAACACCTGCACAAACCCCTTCCTTGCTACGGCCAGTGGCAGCGGCTATTGTCGCCACTCTGACTTCCACGTTCCTGCTCGGCACGGCGGCCGCAGCCTCTGGCGCCGGCAGTACGGACGCACGGGCCAATGCTGCGGAAACGTCCGCCCAAGAATTCGAGCCGCAAGTAGGTCAGCCGGGCAAAGATGTGGTCTGGGTACCCACCCCGCAGGCCTTGGTTGACACCATGCTTGACCTCGCAGAATTGACGGCCGACGACTATCTTGTTGATTTGGGCTCTGGCGATGGGCGCACCGTAATCACTGCCGCCAAACGCGGGGCCCGTGCTCATGGGATCGAATACAACCCCAACATGGTCGAACTGGCGCGCCGCAACGCCCAGCAGGAAGGCGTGAGTGATCGAGCCACCTTTGAGCAAGGAGACCTCTTCGAAAAGGACTTCTCCAACGCCGACGTCATCACCTTGTTCTTGTTGCCTTCGTTAAACGAACGCTTGCGTCCTATCCTCCTGGAAATGCGTCCGGGCGTGCGCGTCGTGTCCAACTCGTTTGGCATGGGCGCCTGGGAACCCAACCGGCGAGCCAACGTCGACGGCAGCGAATGCAGAAGTTGGTGCAGCGCCCTCATGTGGGTCGTACCGGCGCGCGTCGAAGGTGTATGGGAACTTGACGGGAAGACATTAGAACTTGCCCAGGATTTCCAGAAAGTCTCGGGTACGTACGACGGACACCCGATTACGGACGGTCGCTTGAATGGCGCGGACATCGTCTTTAGCGTGAATGGCGTCGAGTACAAAGGCACTGTCGACGGGAAGGTGATGAGTGGCGAACGCTCGGGTGGCGACAATAGCCGATGGCACGCGATTGCAAAACAGACCGCGGTGGCAGGTTCTTAATCAGCGGCTCCAGCGCGACACACGTACAAGTTCGGGCTAGTCGGTGCGCTGGCCCCCTTTGAGGGGCCGCCACCACTCGCTGATTCGGTGCGTAGCACGGTTTACCATTCAGGGCGAGGATGGATAGCGCGGGAAGCGAGCCGTCCTTGTCTTCAGGTTTCAGTGCGGGGTATGCTGCTGTTCGATGCGCTGACGCACAAAGGAAATCGGTGCACCGCCGCAACTTGAAGCAACGTAGGACGGTGACCACAACGCGCGCCCTTCGAATCGTGCTTCTAGATAGGGTGTGTGCACAGCAGGCAGCTGGAGACGTCAGCCCGCGTTCGCACTCCTCACACTGCCAGCCGGGTGCGGGCTGCAACAACGAACATAGCGCCTGGATGAGCGCACGCCGAACCTATCGCCCATTCACTGCCGGCTTACTTTATGGAACACAACGAGTACCGGATTCGGTGAGTGAATCTTGGGTAATGAATGGCAAAAGCCTTAAGAAAACGCCCTGGCTGCTAGTAGGTCAGCTTGATGGTGATGGCGTTTCCCTCATCGCTGACTTGTACCGTGGCGCGTTCAAATGAAGGTGGGCCGAAAGCGATGGAGGGATTGTTCGAAAAGCCCACTCCTTGTTTGGGCTTGCCCAGCCAACCGTAGGTGATGTCGCTTTCGTTGTTCTCCGCATGGAAAACTGCCACAGCGTACTGCCCAGCGGGGACGCTCAAAAACTCACACACTGCCCTGCCCTCGGCAATTTCCGCCGCCACGCCTTGCACTGCATCCGCCACCTTCATCCAGCGCTCAGCACGGTCAAAAAGGCCACACCGTACAACCCCAGCCTTATTGCGTACCTGGATCACCTCCACACGTAAGGAAGCGGCCTGCGCAGCACCCAGCAGCGCAATGAAAACAGCCCCCACCAGCACGAGCACCCCTATCGCCTTCTGTTGCAAACCGCCACGCAAACGAATTTTTTTCTTAACCGAGCTGCTTGAAACTGAATCCATGTGAGGCTATCTAATTTTTGAAGATGTAAAGCGAACCTTGAGATTCGTGGTTCAGGGCTGGTGACTCTAATGATGGAAATCGACGTTCCGGCACGCCCATGGGTTCGCACTCTCGCTTCGTCCACATCCCTGTCGCTCAGCCGTTCACCTCATGCACGAGCGCGCCCTCGGCCGGCACTTTAATCGCACGCCCTTGTAAGGGCAAGAGACCGATAGAGGTGTTCACAGACCGTCAAAACACACCGGTCTCCCGATGGCCTAGTCGCTAAAACCCCTCCCGCCGCACGAATTGCGCGCAATAAAAAAAGCGCTATAATTTACGTTTCTGGGGACGTAGCTCAGCTGGGAGAGCGTCGCGTTCGCAATGCGAAGGTCGGGAGTTCGATCC
>CAZMVM010000028.1:0-3368 GCA_964569785.1 uncultured Pigmentiphaga sp.
TGCGGGTGCCGTTGAGCGCAATCTGCTTCACTTCTTCCTTGCTCATGTTGAACACGATGCGGCGGAAGGCAGGGGCGATGGCGTTGTACAGATGCACGATGACCCGCTTGGCACCGGCAGCCGACTGGATGCTGCGCTCGATGAGATCGTCGCGCGACTGCGTGAGAATCTGGATGGTGACGTGATCCGGAATGAGTTTCTCGTCGACCAGCTTGCGCACGAAATCGAAATCAGTCTGCGAGGCGGACGGAAAGCCGACTTCGATTTCCTTGAAGCCGATCTTGATGAGCTGGTTGAAGAAGCGCAGCTTGCGTTCGACGCTCATCGGCTCGATCAGGGCCTGGTTGCCGTCGCGCAGATCAGTGCTGAGCCAGATGGGGGGGGCCGTGATGCGGCGGCTGGGCCAGGTGCGTTCAGCGTAATCGCGGGCAAAGGGTACGAACGGCACGTACTTGGTGGAAGGATCTTTCAGCATGTTGGCTCCGGATGACAGATATCAATGCGCAGCGTCGCGGGTCGCATGCCCGGTCGCGTTTCTGTGGCGGAATGGGAAATGGCTGCCGAACTGCCACGAGCGCGAGGCTCAGCAGCCGATCGGTAGGTCTAGTAGTAGACGAAGAGGAAAACGCGGAGCCAGCGACACGGCGACACCCTGCCCACGTGCGGTGCGCGCGGCAACTTGGGTGGTGGTGCTGACAGCGGAAGACATGTGACTATACAGGTAGAAGCGCTAGTGGCTTGCGTCGTGTGCAAAGCTATACGGTAGTAAGCCACAAGTAAAAAAGAAAATCAAGTAAAGCGATAAGAAATGCGTACTTTTATCCACACTGCTATCCCGTGTGATCGGTGGGCGGCCAAGTGCTGCCGGGCAGCTGGGGGAGGGCGAAGATGTCCCGGTGTGAGCAAGTGCCTGATGCGGGTGTTGAACCGGAACTGTTGCATTGAGCCGAGGTCGGATGTGGAAACAGGGCAAAGCAGGGCACTGGTCGCAGGACGGCTCGACGTTACCGAACGGTGGCACCCGGAAGGTCCACACTTTCCTCATCCGCAAGGCCCCGTGTGAAGACCGAATCCTGACGCACGCCCCTGCTGTGGGAGACGTGCGCTTTCACCGGTTGTCCCGGGTTTGCAGCGTTACGATCGCTATCGTATTCTGGCCAGGCGCCGGGACGATCTAGGTGGTACGGGGCGGCGTCGTGTAGGCGTAGGGTGGTCAAATATGCACTCGACCTGCTTGCTGACGCAAAATGGAATCGGCGGAGTGAAGATGATCTCTGTTTACGCAGCATGTCGTTCTTATGGGCGCCGCCTGATGGCGGGTGTCGTTCTGCCGCTTGCTTTAACTGTACCGGTGCCGCACGCATGGGCGCAGCCTGTCGGTCTACCCGAGCTTGGAGACGCCGCGTCGGTGCGCCTGTCCCCCCGTGTGGAGGAAATTCTGGGTGCGGCCATTATGGCTGATGGGCGTCGCGATCCCACGTATATCGATGACCCGGCTATCAACCAATATTTAACCGATATGGGTCGTCGTCTCGCTACACACGTGAGCGGCGCTCCAGCAGTCGAGGTTTTCTCGATTCGCGATCCCAGCATTAACGCGTTTGCCATGCCTGGTGGCTATATCGGCATCCATTCAGGGCTGGTTGTTAATGCAGCATCCGAGTCGGAATTGGCAGGCGTACTGGCGCATGAAATCGCGCACGTATCACAGCGCCATGTGGCGCGCGGGCTGGCAGTCCAAGATCAAAGTTCCGCGATGGTGTTGGGGGTCATGCTTGCGGCTATTGCGGCGGCGGCCGCCGGCGCCGGCTCGCTGGCGCACGGGGCGGCCATGTTTGGGCAGGCGGCGGCAGTCAATTCCCAGCTGAGTTTTTCGCGTGATGCCGAACGAGAAGCAGATCGCATCGGTCTTCAAATGATGCGATCCGCTGGCTACGACCCTGACGGTATGGCGCGCATGTTTTCCCGATTGGCGCAATCCGCGCGCTTCAACGACCGTGCGACGCCAGCCTACGCCAGCACGCACCCACTGTCCATCGACCGCATGAGTGATTTGCAGAACCGGATCCGGCAAATTGGGCGTGTGCAGGCCAAAGATTCCGCTACGTTCTGGTTTGTGCGCGCACGACTCCGTGTGTTGCAGGCCAGCGAAAGCCGTGTGCAGGATCCACTGGCGGTGATGCGGGCCGAAGCGGCAGAATCCACGGGGGTACGGCGCGCGGCAGCCCTTTACGGCGCTGCTTTGGCATTGCAGCTGCGAGGTGATCGTGAAGGGGCTATGGCTGCCCTGAATGAAGCCCGCGCGCAACAACATCCGCATCCCATGCTCGAGCAGCTCGAAGTCGAACTCATGCTGGCGTCGAATCGCACTGCCGACGCGCTTAGCGTTTCGGGGGCCGCCGTGAAGGCGTGGCCCCAGGATCGAGCATTGGCCTTGGTGCACGCGCGAGCATTGCAACGCGCTGGCGATCATAAGGCTGCGGTCGACTTTCTTTCCGAAGCAATCGAACGCTGGCCCTCCGTCGAGCCAGCTTTATATCGGATGGCGGCGGAAAGCTACGCGCAATTAGGGGATGGCGTGGCCAGTGCGCGCAACATGGCCGAGTATTACGTGTTGATTGGAGCTCTTCCTTCTGCGGTCGGACAACTTCAACATGCGCGGGCGCAGTCGCGTGACTTCTACGAACAGTCGATGTTCGATGCGCGTATCAACGAAATCCAGAGGCGCATCGAGGATGAACGCGCCGTGTTGGCACAATTCCGCTAGGCATTTTGATTGGCCCATTCAGGGGGAAGCAGGCCTGACTCAGGCAACTTCGTTCAGAGTTTCCGGATTGCTATCGCGACTGCATGGGCCGTCGCGCACAGAGCAACGTCCCACTCTGCATTGCTGCCACTTGACATAGGCGCCGCGTTTGCGTGCGGAATGGGTTGCGCCGGTTCAGCTGTTACCGAAGCGTGCTGGCGGTGAAGGGGACGGCGCCCAGTTGACGCGAGCAACAGGCGCGCGAACCTTTCGCGTCCAGTGAGGTCATGGGTGGCTGGCCTCTGCGCTCAGCCGAACTCGAGGTTTTGTGATACGGTCAGGGCGCTTTCCAAACGCCATTTTGTAACACGGGTTTGCGTATTGCATCGTGATGATAAATTCTCAAGTTGAGATTGGAGCTAGGTCCAGCTTCACTTACCCCACACTTGAGATTCGGAATAGGTATCTGGAGCTGGATTCATGGGCAACACCACCACCTTGCTCGCGCTGAGTCACCCGCTCGCGGTGGCAGTGATTGGGGTGGCGATCCTTGCCCTCTGGAAGAGCGACGCGCGCTACCCGAAATGTCTCATATTCTTTGGCCTGGGCTTTTTAAGTTACG
>CAZMVM010000028.1:3378-26553 GCA_964569785.1 uncultured Pigmentiphaga sp.
GCGCAGATTGCGCTCATCCCCACTGACCGCACTTGGAATGTGATGTTTAGTGGGGTGATGTATTCGTGCACGGCACTGTTCTTTGCGCAAGGGTTGGTGATGCTGGCGGGCGCCGTCTATCGCTACCGGATTCCCATTGTCATTCTTGTGGCTTTTGGGCTGTGTCGACTTTATTTTTTGGTGATTAACGACGATGGGGTATGGCGCCTGTATTGCTTGCAGGCCGCGATCGTACTGGTTTTTCTCCATGCTGCAGTCATAGCACGTGGCTTGATGGCGGGACCGATCGCGGAAAAGGTCACCTACGGAACTTTCGTCGCATTTGCGGTTACATCACTTCCGCGAACCTGGTTGGTCGTGAATCGAGAACCCGATACGTACGGCTTCGATAGCAGCCCTTATTGGCTTGCAACCACCACCACCATCTATGCGTTTGCCCTGATTTTGGGCTTGGCACTTATCATCACCATCATGCAACGGCGCGTGGCGATGGAGCAGGAGCTCAGCGAAACCGATTCGCTTACCGGGTTGAATAATCGTCGCGGCTTTGCATTGCACGCTCAGAAACTGTTGGCGCGGCCGGCTACTTACGCAGTCCTCGTGCTCGACCTGGATTACTTCAAGCGCATTAACGACTCATACGGCCACAGTAGGGGAGACCAAGTACTTGAGCAAGTAGCGCGTGTCATAGAACAAGTCATCCCGGCCGGAGCTTTACCCGCGCGATTGGGGGGCGAAGAGTTTGTGGTGTTGCTTGCGAATAGTTCGTTCGGAGCCGCCGAACGCCTGGCGTATGACATAGGGTCAAGTATTGCCGCATCGAGCTTCGGAGATGAGACGCTAAATCTCAAATGTACGGTAAGCACCGGATTTGGCGTGTTTAGCCAAGAGGTTCCGGTCAAGACCGCGGTTCAAATGGTTGATGTTTTGCTGTACCGGGCGAAGAGCGGCGGGCGAAACCAGGTGGTCGGAAGGGATTTCACATGCAGCAAAGACACACGTGACGGTAACCTACGTGAGGCCGCCTGGCATGACAATGCCGGTTTGTTTGAGTGAGGCGGGCACTTATTCACGGGGGCTGGAAAGTTCCGGCCGCTCCGTGAGGTGCCAAGGCCAATGATCAGCAGGCTCGTTGCCCATTGCCGCCCGCTTGTGCAAGTCGGCACAAGTGGAGCAAGAGTACGTGAAGAGGAAGATGAGCGGGACAAGAGGTCGCAGGGTCGGGGCACACGCGTTTGCTAACTGCAGCACGCCAGTGATAGCGCCTCACCGAGACGATCGTACCCATTACGTGGGCGAAAGGCTGCAGCGTGCTGCTGCTTATTGAGTGGCGCCGGTGGTGCGCTGAACCGCTTCTTCCCATTGTGCCATCAGCGTTTGTGCTTGCGATCGACTCATTTGAGGTTCAAACACCCGACCCGGTCGCCAAAGGCTTTCGATCTCGTCCAAATCCGCATACACGCCATGGGAAAGTCCCGCGAGGTAGGCTGCACCCAAGGCGGTGGTTTCTATAACAGCCGGGCGAATTACGCGTACACCCAAAAGATCCGCCTGGATTTGCATTAACAAATCGTTGGCACTTGCGCCACCATCCACCTTAAGTTCATCGCCAATCGTCATGGCGTGCAACAGAGCGGTGCTTTGAAAGGCGATCGATTCGAGCGCGGCTCGCGCTATGTGAGCCAACGAAGTTGCACGCGTCAGTCCCGTAATCGAGCCCGTGGCCTGCGGTCTCCAATAGGGGGCACCCAACCCGGTAAAGGCGGGTACAAAGACGACGCCGTCGGAGTGGGGGACGGAGGCAGCAAGCGCTTCGACATCGGCCGACGTATCGATGGCTTGTAGATTGTCACGTAACCACTGTACGACGGCACCTCCGACGAAGACGCTACCCTCCAGTGCGTACTCCACTTGCGGTCCGGTTTGGGCCGTGACGGTGGTAATGAGACCATGTTCCGACAGCTCGAATGCTGGGCCGAGGTGCTTGAGCATGAAGCAACCCGTGCCGTACGTATTCTTGACACTACCCGTGCGCAGGCAGGCTTGTCCGAACAACGCCGCTTGTTGATCACCGGCAATGCCACCAAGAGAAACTGGGGCCCCAAGGTGACCGGGAGCGGTCATGCCATGGGTGCCGGAAGATGCTACGACTTGCGGTAGTAGCGAGGCGGGAATATCAAACAAGCGCAAGAGCTCGTCGTCCCATTCCTGTGTGCGAATATTCCACAACATGGTGCGGGACGCATTAGTGACATCAGTAATGTGTAAACGTTTGCCGGTCAAGTTCCAAATGAGCCAGCTGTCCACCGTGCCGAAGGCGAGCTTGCCTGCACGCGCAGCCGCGCGCGCTCCGGGGAGTTCGTCAAGCATCCAAGCGATTTTTGTGGCGGAAAAATACGGATCGATAATAAGCCCCGTTTTTTCTCGTATGGTGTCGACCCATCCCTCGCTGACGAGTTGGCGGCACCGTGCCTCCGTTCGCCGGTCTTGCCAAACAATGGCATGGCCAAGGGGCTCTCCCGTTTCGCGATCCCATAACACCGTAGTTTCGCGTTGATTGGCAATGCCGATGGCTGTGATCTGGTCGGCACTCAGCTTGGCCTGCTGCAAGGCTGTGCGAGCGGTTTCCAGCTGCGACTGCCAGAGGATCCTGGCGTCATGTTCGACCCAACCGGGTTGGGGGTAAATCGGCGTGATTTCACGCTGAGCTTGTGCAATGGGTTGCCCATGGCGTTCGAACACAATGCTGCGCGAACTGGAAGTTCCTTGGTCGAGAGCCAGTAAGAAAGTCATAGCGATGCCTGTGGCGCGTTGTAATATGATCGCGTCACGCGACGACCGAGGTTACTCTGCGATGCCCATGAAACGAACCGCCGAAGGTGCAGCGACATGCCGGGCGCGCGGTACGCGTGGTGCCTTCATGATAGGCAGCTAGTGCAGTTCTGATGGCAGGTTACCACGGGGTTAGCCCAGGGCGGAGATTGCCCTGCAGCGCGTGCCGCACCCCACTGGGTTTAGTCGTGGTGCTGAAAAAAGCGCTCGAGTCGGGCGGGCAACCAGTGCAACTTAGGGATGACGGACCCAGCGGGAAACAAGCCGTGGCCGCCACGAGCGGGTTGGTGCAAAAGCACGCTGCTCGACGCGTCGTGGGGGCCGGGTAAAAAGCGTGACGGCAAGAAGGGGTCGTTGCGGGCATTCAACACTAACGTTGGGCCCGCAATGTGTTTGAGCCAGGGTAAGGCACTCGCCCTTTCCCAATAGTCGGTGACGTTGGCGAAACCGTGGATGGGAGCGGTATAGGCGTCGTCGAACTCGTAGAGGTCGCGTGCGCGCTCCACTCGCATGAAGTCGATGGTGCCCGGAAAGCGCCGAGCTTTCCACAGCACCTTGTTCTTCAGTGTGCGCAAGAACTGCCGGGTGTAAAGACGGCGATTGATGAGACCACGACCTAGCGTGTGGCCCGCGGCTACCAGGTTCAGGGGCGCTGAGATCACGGCGTTGGCGGCAAGCCAACTACTGGCTTCCGGGCGTTCACCCAGATACTTGGCCAGTGCATTGCCTCCTAGTGAAACGCCGGCGGCATGCCAGCGCGCATGGGGAACGCGCGAGCGTACCGTTTGAAGCATGAAGTCGATGTCGACACTATCGCCCGAGTGATAGGCGCGCGGGAGTCGGTTGGGCGTGCCAGAACAGCCCCGGAAATGCGGCACCACCACCAACCACCCACGGGCGCGAAAGTGGTGGCAGATTGCCTGGGCGTAAGGGCTGCGACTACTCCCTTCAAGACCGTGAAACAGCACGAGAGCGGGCTGATTCAAAGAGAAATGCTCAGCGAAGGTGACCGAGGGGTCATGGAGCCAGCTCTCAACCTGAGCGGCACTGGCACCGGGCACAGCCCAGTCAAAGTCGATAAAGTCGCCGTCTGGAGTATCCACACGTTCGCGTGCAAAGCTGATGCGATAGTAAGGGGCGCCCAGGGCGGCGAGGATGGTCTGGCTGTGCCCATCGGGCAACCAGCGAGGCGAGGGACAATCAGATACGTCGAGACGGGCAGCCATAGACAGAGCGTTTAGGCCGGCGTGCTTTCGGCAGATCGCTGGCCGCCGGGACTGGACCCGGCGAGAGAGCATTGAGGAAGTGCAGGTTAGCACTGCCCCCGCGCAAGCGCCTGGCTAGCGTGCAATATGAGCAGCAGCTGCCAGGGGCGCAGAAGCAAAAGCGTCTGAAGATAGGGTTAGTGTCCTACGCGAGCGCCGGGCTTGAGGCGGTACTCGGCACTGCAATACGGGCAGCGCGCACTGCCCGTGGTGGCAACGTCCAGGTACACCTTCGGGTGCAGGTTCCACACCGGCGTTTGCGGGCCGGGACATGAAACGGGCAGATCGTCAACATCTACCTCGTAGATGTCTTGAACGGTCGTGGCAGGAGACGATGTGGAGTCGGACATGTCAGCAATCAAACTTTGGTAAGCCAGTGTTCGTACTTGGGGTTGCGACCATTCACCAGGTCGAAAAAGGCACTCTGCAGCTTTTCTGTGACCGGACCGCGGGTGCCGGTGCCAATGCGTCGATTATCGATTTCTCGAATGGGCGTAACCTCGGCGGCCGTTCCGGTGAAGAATGCCTCATCGGCCAGGTAAAGGTCGTCGCGAGTCAGTCGACGCGTTTCGATTTTGTATCCCAAATCTGACGCCAGGGCGTGCACTGTCGCGCGAGTAATTCCGGTAAGTGCCGATGCGATTTCCGGCTCGTAAATGACCCCGTCGCGCACGATGAACAAGTTTTCACCCGCGCCTTCCGCTACGAATCCTTCAGTGTTCAACAAGATGGCTTCGTCGTAACCATCTTGCGTGGCTTCAAGGTTGGCCAGAATCGAGTTGGCGTAGGTGGAGGAAATTTTCGCGCGGGGCATTGTGCTGTTCACGTGGGCCCGCTGAAACGAGGAAATCTTGCACCGAATACCGTTGCGAATGCCTTCCTCGCCCAGGTAAGCACCCCACGGCCAGGCGGCAATAGCCACGTGTACCGTGGTGCCCCGGGGCGACACACCCATTTTCTCGGCGCCGAAAAAGGCAACCGGCCGTATATAGCACTCTTCCAGATTGTTGGCTCTGACCACTTCGAGATGAGCCGCGTTGATTTGTTCCGGTGTATAGGGAATCGGCATCATGTAAATGTGGGCCGAATTAAACAGACGCCGGGTGTGGTCTTCGAGACGGAAGATCGCGGTTCCGCTATCGGTTCTATACGCGCGTACCCCTTCGAATACCGATACGCCATAGTGCAAGGAATGAGTCAAAACGTGAACGGTTGCTTCGCGCCACGGAACAAGTGCTCCATCGAACCAGATCAAGCCATCGCGATCAGCCATCGACATGGTAAAGGTCCTTAGTGTTTGTCGGTATTGGAAAGGGTAAGCCCATGATTATACGTCTCAGGGCGAGCGCTGGGTGCACACCGGCTTAAGACGTGCTAAGCGCGGGGCTGGCACCACCGGAAAGGGCGAAGTGTACCGGGCGGCTGTATCGCTCATACGGCCAGGCAAGCAGGGGAAGGTCAAGTTGCTTGAGCGTCCGGGGACCGGCAAGCTAATCTTGTCCGGCCGAGGCAACTACGGTTTCCTGGGTCACTGCGAGAACTAGACCGCGTTAGGCGTCATCGTGGTGGGTTGCGAGATGCTTTTCGTAGGGCCCGAATACCGTGTGCCACAACTGCAGCACGCCGTCACGTTCAGCGATGTAGTCTTCGGGGTTCACCCGAGCCTGTTCAGCGCCCTGTAAGCGCAGGGCATGTTGCTCGCGGCGAAACGTTCGATAAGCAGCGATCGCTTGCGCGGCCAAGTCGCTGGGAATGAGTCCGTCTTCTGCCGCGATGCGAAGCAAGGCGATGTTGCCCAGGTTATCAAGCAGGCGCGGAAAGGCGCGGGCATGCAATAAGACGAGATACTGGGTAATAAACTCCACATCGACCATGCCGCCGGGGTCGTGCTTGAGGTCGAACAAGTCGGTGCGGTTGACGTGCCCTGCGCGAATGCGTTGGCGCATTTGAATGACGTCCTCGGCTAGCTTCGCGGGATCGCGTGGCAGGAGCAGAATGTCCCGACGGATCTGTTCAAACCGTTCACCAATTTGGGTATCCCCCGCAGAAAAGCGGGCACGAGTCAGGGCTTGATGTTCCCATGTCCAGGCCTGCTCACGCTGATACCGTTCAAAGCCTTCCAGTGAAGCGGCCACCAGCCCAGCATCGCCGTCGGGGCGCAGCCGCAAATCAACGTCGTAGAGACGTCCCGACGAGGTCAAAGAGTTCAGCCAGGTGACAATGCGCCGACTGAGCCGAACATAGCGCTCGCTGTTTTCGGTGCGGTCTTCAAATAGGAAGACCAAATCCAGGTCGGACTCGTAACCAAGCTCCTTTCCACCCAATTTCCCGTAGGCGATGATGGCGAACCGGGGAGGCTCGGAGATGTCAGGCGCAACATGCGGCCAAACGCGGTGCAACGTCTCGGCCAACATGATATCGGCCAATAGAGAGAGATAGTCGCCTATGGTTTCAACCGAGAGAGCCCCTTCGAGGTCTTGCGCCAGGATATGAAAGCTGACCTGACGCTGCGTGTCCCGCATCAAGGTCATTTGCCGCTCGACATCGGGACTGCCATCGGGCAGCACACACCGATCGAGGTCGGCCCGCATTTGGCGCGCAATGTGCGCGAAGTCAAGCGGCTCCATGAGCGCCGACCAGTCGATCAAGCTGTCCAGCAACAGTGGGTTGCGCTTCAGGTATTGCGCCACCCATTCGCTGGCTGCCACCATCCGGGCAACGCGCGCCAGGGTCTGCGGGTACTCGGCGAACAAGGTGAGGTAGACACGCCGTTGGGCGATTTGCTCGATAATGTCGAGCAAACGAATTAGGGCATCGGCGGGTGCGCGGGTGCTCGCCGCTGCATCGACCACCTCCGGTAGAACTCGATCAAGGCGTTCACGACTCGTTTGAGGCAGCCCGCGTATCCGCGGACTATCCAGAATGCGGAGCGCCCGTGGGATCAGCTGCTCGGCTTGCTCGGGCAGGAGGTCGCGTACGCGCCGCACGAATTCCGCTTCTGCGTCGATCGGCAAGGCTGCGGCGTTCCCCAAGCTGTCAGCCCCTTGTGCAGCAACGGTAGGGGAGCTCACCGCGGTAGCGGCACGGGCGGGAGGGACGCCCGCGAGATGAAACACATCGCGAAATAACTGGTGCACGAATGTGCGATGTTCGGTTAATTCAGTGCGTAACGCGAGCGCGCTCTCGTAGCGTAGCGCGGCAGCCAACGCATCCCAATCGCTGGGTTGGTGGGGCAATACGTGGGTTTGTTGATCGTCCCGATACTGCAAAGCATGTTCAAGTCGTCGCAGGAAGGTGTAAGCCGCCAACAGACGTTCGGCGTCGTCGTTCGCGATCAGGCCAGCTTCGGCCTCCACCCTGAGTGCTTCGAGCAGGCTCGGCGTTTGCAACGCCGGCATACGCCCGCCCCGCACTAACTGAAACAGCTGCACAATGAATTCGATTTCGCGGATCCCGCCTTCGCCAAGCTTGATGTTGTCTTTGAGGCTGTTGACGGAGCCCATGGGCCGAAGCGAACGTCGGTTCCAGTCATCCCGTATTTGCTCACGCAAGCTGCGCAAGGACAGCAAAGCATCGAAGTCGAAATACTTGCGGTAGACGAAGGGGCGTCGCAGGGACTCCAGCTGTTCGAACTGGCGACGCGTGTGGCTGCCTTCAAATGCCTGGACAGGGATATATCGTGCCTTGAGCCATGCGTAACGTTCCCATTCACGGCCTTGCGTCACCAGATAATTTTCTAAGGCGTCAAGGCTCCAGGCGATCGGGCCGGCATCGCCGTCGGGGCGGAGACGCAGATCGGTGCGGAAGACGTAACCATGTTCGGTGATTTCAGAGAGCAGCGGCATCATGCGCCGCGTTAGCCGCCCGTAAAACTCGTGGTGAGTAATCGGGCGTCGACCTCGGGTTTCGCCTTCGTCGCCGTACAAAGTGACCAGGTCTATGTCCGACGACACATTAAGCTCGCGACCACCGAGTTTCCCCATGCCGATGATGAGTAGCTCTTGTGGGCGGTCGCGTTCGGCTTCGTGGGGGGCGCCATGCAGATCGGCGAGTTCATGAGCACTTATCCGGTAGGCTTCGGCCAGCGCGAGGTCGGCCAGGGCGGTCATCGCTTCCATCACTTCGGCCAGCGGCGCAATCCCGGCCAGGTCACGCACCATCAACGCGCAGAACACCTGCTGCCTCAACTTGCGCAAGACGATGCTGCATTGTTGCCGAGCGTCGGCTGGATCGACACCCGAGGTGATTTGCTCAGGATGAGCGCGCAAGCGGTTCATCCACTCGTTGATGCGTGTTGGAGTAACGGGCTTTGCAGCCGCGTTCTGCAACCAATCGGCCCAGTCGGGATGACTATGCAAGCGCGCACGCAGATAGTTTGACCAGTCGAGGGCAGGGTCGAGCAAGTGGGAGCGGATGGCAGCCATAGCGACAGGCTCGCGCGAGGGTGGAGGGAGGGATTTCGGAGTATAAAGGTGGACCCAGTCAGATTAACCCATTCCACTCCTTTGTGATTGCCGCTCGTGAGCATTGCCTCCCCTTTTCGTGTTGTAGTTCGTGTGCTGGCGGCATTGCTGGTGATCGTGTTTTTCCTCTTTGCACTGGCAATCCTCGCAACGCGTTACGTTGTCCTGCCCCACATCGATGACTATCGCAGTTACATCGAGGCGGCCGCGATGCGCGCGGTGGGCGCGCAGGTGCGCCTAGGCGATATCGAGGCCAGCTGGACGGGACTGCACCCGCGACTTCGAGTACAAAACGCGCGCATCCTGAATGCGGCTGGGGAGGACGCTTTATTACTGCCGGAAGCGGACGCAGTCATTGGCTGGCGTAGCTTGCTCACCCTGCAACCTGAGTTGCTGTATCTTAAAGTTTCCGCGCCCCATGTGCAGGTGCGGCGTGACGCCGCTGGCCGGGTTTGGATGGCGGGCATTCGGCTCAGTGCCTCTGCGGTTCAGAAACCGCGCGACGTGGACGACGCTCCGCTGCTTCGCTGGGTACTCCGGCAGCGCTTCATTGAGGTTCAAGACGCGCTGATTAGCTGGGTGGATGAAACGGGCGTCTTCCCTCCCTTACGGGCCGAGGGCGTTGACTTCCTCATTGAACACCCACTGCTGGGGCAGACGCGCTTTGCCATTGACGTGCCGCATGCGAGCAATTATTTGGGTAGCCTGAAGATTCGGGGTCAGATGCGGCGGGGGCTTGACTTGCCGGGTCGGCCTAACGACGGGTTAGACGGGCGCGTCTACATCGAAGCGCAAGAGGTTGATCTAGCTACACTGCCAACGCGCAGGTTTCAAGTTTTCGGTGAGCTGCAGGGCCAGGTCGCCGCCAGGGTGTGGTTTAACTTTCGAAGCAACCGGCCCACGCGCTGGAACGGTGATCTCGAAGCTCACGCTTTGCTACATACCGGGTCAGCCATCGTGCCGCCATTCAACGCGGAAGAGTTCAAGGCTTCTCTGCAAGGTGATCTGCGTGAGGGGCGTGCGAGCGGCTCGGTCAATGCCCGGAACGGGTCGGTGGTTTTGGAGCGCTTCTTCGAGGCCGCCGAAATTCCGGTACAGGTTCTGCAGGTGCACGGGGAAATCCAAGGCTTAGCCGGCTCGGGGTTGGAGCTAACCGCTCACCAGCTGCTGCTGGACGCGGGAGAGCCTGGAGCACGGGCCAGCGCCTCCGGAAGCGGGACATGGCGTCAAACCGAAGACTTGCGATGGGGACAGCTCGACGCGCACGGAACGATCGACTACGGAGACGCAGGTGCCGTCAGTCGGTTCATGCCCCTGGTCGTCGATGCAGATGTGCGGGAGTGGCTGCGCGACGGTTTGCGCAACGGCGTGGTTACGCAGGGCACGTGGGAGGTGCGGGGCCCACTCGACGAATTTCCTTTCGACGAGGTCGACGAGTCGGTCGGTATGTTTCAGATCGGCGGTCAGGTGCGCGACCTTGATATTGATCTCGTACCCGATGTCAAGCCGGGATGGCCGGAACTGCAAGGTCTCGCGGGGCGAGTGCAGATCAATCGAGCATCGCTGACGGCCGTTGTGGAAGCGGGGCACATTCGATTGCCCACGGAGCACGCGCTGACAACAGCAGGTGCTCACGTGCATATCCCGAACATGCGCATCGATCCTGTCTTGAGCGTAGAAACCGAATTTAGTGGTCAGGCGCAAGGCTTTCTTGATTACATACGCGCGTCGCCTGTGAATGAATACACCCGTCAAGTGCTGGCCAACGCGGCGGCAACTGGTGAGTGGCGGGTTCCTCTTAAGGTGGTTGCTCCTTTGGCCCGCCTCGATGACCTCAAACTGCAGGGCGACGTCGTGTTGCAGGGCGGAAACATTCAGTTCGAGCCGCAGACGCCCGAGTTGTCGCGCGTGGAGGGCGTGGTGCATTTCACGGAAGCGGGCGCAACTGCAGAGAATGTACGCGCACGGTTATTGGGCGGACCAGTGACATTGAGTGGTCGCACCCATGATGCCGGCGGTGGCGAGTTGAGTTTCCATGGGATGACTGCCGCCGAGCAGTGGTCCCAGGTATATAAAGTTCCGGGTATGCGCCGCTTCGCCGGCAGTGCCGACTATCAAGGCCGCCTTCTCGTACCCGCAAACGGAGGCGAGACTCGGCTGGAGCTGGAATCTACGTTAGAAGGCCTGGTCGTGACCATGCCGCCCCCTATGGCCAAGCCGGCAAACGTCTCCTGGCCCTTGCGCCTGGAGTTTCGCGATCCAGGTCGGGGCAAAGACAAGGCCGGCTCCATGTTGAACATTAATATTGATCCGGTTCTAAGCGCACGCGTCGCCTTTCACCCTCGGGCCAGCAAGCATGCGCCCACCTCGATCGAACGCGCGACCATTGGGCTAGGAACATCGGTCGCGGCCCTGCCGAGTAAAGGTCTACAGGTGAACGTTCGGGCCGCAGCATTCGATATGGACGCCTGGCACGCGGTGCTCGATGAATTTGTGCTGCCCTCGCAAAGCGGGGGGACGCGGGAGATCTCAACCTCGGGTGCCTCAACCCCCAGCGCGCGCGGCGAGCGACGCTTTCTGCCCGCCGACGTCCAAGGAGTATTCGATGTAGATCAGCTGGCACTCCTGGGTGGCAGGATTCATGAAGCCCAGCTTCAAGTTGCGGGTAACCTGGAGCGCGAGTTGAGAATCTCGGTGAAGGCCGAGGAGGTTACAGGAAACGTTGTCTGGCAGCCGGCTGAGCAGCACGACGGGCGCAACGAACAAGTGACGGCGCACTTGAGTCGTTTGGTGATTCCCCGGCCTGCTGAAGGGAACGACGGGCCTGAACGGGGGCAAGACGCCCCGGGAGATGTCCCGCAAAGCATGCCGGATGTCCACATGACGATCGATGATTTCCGATATGGAACTTGGGATTTAGGGCAGGTCCAAGTCGAAGCGCGCAATGCGGCTTCTGGTCATGCTTGGCAGTTGCAGCGCCTGGTCGTCGCGAATTCTGCAGCGACGTTGCGCGCGCACGGTGATTGGTCGCTGGCCTCACCGGCGCAACATGAGCGCTTGATGCATCTCGAGGTTGACTGGCAGATTCACAACGCGGGTGAGCTGCTCGAACGTTTTGGCTTCACAGAGGTCGTGGCCGGCGGCTCTGGCGCGCTCAAGGGGCGCGTCGATTGGCAGGGCAAACCTTTCGTCTATGACGTGCGTACGTTGAACGGCCAGCTGGCGCTGAATCTTGAGAACGGTCGATTTCTCAAGGTGGACTCCCAAGCTGGCCGTCTGCTGGGCATTCTTTCATTGCAAACTCTGGCTCGGACAGCTGCGTTTGCCTCGGGGAGTTTGTTCGCGTCGGGGTTCGCTTGGGACAGCCTGCGTGCCGAGGCGGATATTAATAAGGGGATCGCGGATATCGAGCACTTTGAAATGCAGGGTCAGGGCGCGTTGGCGGTCTTGTCGGGCCGTGTCGACATTATTAACGAGACCCAGCATTTAAAGGCCATCGTCGTTCCTAAGATCGACGCTAGCGCGGCTGCGCTTCTAGCGGGGCTGGCCATCAATCCGGCGGTCGGTCTCGGGGCCTTGCTAACGCAATGGTTGTTGCGCGAACCTTTGGCACAAGCCTTTACCTACGAATACAACATCAGTGGAGGCTGGGATGCTCCCCAGGTAACACGCGTGCGGGAGCCACACCAGCACACCCCGGGTGAAGGCCGCGAAGGCGCTGCGGGGGGGCCGACAAGATCGGAAATGGGAGAAATGCCGAATTATTAAGGTGACGATGCGCAGCAGCGGTCGTGGTCTATTTTGGCGCAGCCATTGAGTGCACACGCTCACTAGACCATTCGAAGGGGCGTACTGCGGCCGCGGCAGGTATACACTGTACTCTATAACCACTACAGCTTTTGCCTTCATGCAAAGTTCTTCTAAGGTCAAACCGGCGTCCTTGCGAGTGGCGGCGATACAAATGGTCTCCACCCCCGACGTCGAGGAAAACTTGGCGGCGGCAAGCGGACTCATTGCTCAGGCAGTGGCAGGAGGCGGGCAATTAGTATTACTGCCCGAGTATTTCTGCATCATGGGGCAGAACGATACTGACAAGGTTGCCGTGCGCGAAATGGATGGCGAGGGTCCAATCCAAAGCTTTTTGGCTCAGCAGGCTCGCAGCCATCGGGTTTGGCTAGTGGGCGGAAGCGTTCCGTTGGTCAGCCCGTCCTCGCGTCAAGTTTATAACGCGTGCTTGGTATACGGGCCCGACGGGAAGCGCGTCGCCCGTTACGACAAAATCCACCTCTTCAATTTTCAGAGGGGGAGCGAATCGTATGACGAGTCCACCACCATATTTCCGGGACGCACGCCTGTCTCGTTCGAATCCCCGGGCGGGCGGGTCGGTTTATCGGTCTGTTACGACCTGCGCTTTCCCGAACTGTATCGGGCTTTAGGAGAGGTGAGCTTGATTTTGGTGCCAGCCGCCTTCACCTACACCACAGGGCGGGCGCACTGGGAGATTCTGTTGCGCGCCCGGGCCATTGAAAATCAGTGTTATGTGCTAGCCGCGGCCCAAGGTGGACTCCACGCGAACGGACGGCGTACTTGGGGGCATTCAATGTTTATCGACCCCTGGGGCGACGTACTGGAAGTCCGCGCCGAGGGACCGGGCGTGGTGGTCGGATCACTCGACCCCGCCCATCTGGCAGAAGTTCGTACCGCCTTGCCTGCCTTGCGACACCGAGTCATGTAATGTCAAAGACTGCGATTCACTTAAATTCATCCCCCATCATGTCGATTGATCAAGATCTTCGCCCTGCCGAATCCCGGTTGGCAACAGCTCGTTCCTTGCTACTCGAACCATGGGGCTTAACGGAAAATGATCTGGCCGCTGCGCTGCACGCGATCTTCGAGCATCAGGTCGATTATGCCGATCTTTATTTCCAGTACACGCGCAGCGAAGGGTGGAGCCTGGAAGAGGGTATCGTCAAGACCGGTAGCTACTCGATAGAGCAAGGCGTTGGTGTGCGCGCCATCACTGGGGAAAAAACAGCGTTTGCCTATTCCCACACGCTCACGCCAGAAGCGTTGATGTCATCGGCGCGGGCGGTGCGGTCGATTGCCCGTCAGGGTGGGGGTACGGTGCGCATCGCCGATGAGTTCGTCTCCGCGTACGGGCGAGACCTCTACGGCGAGCTCGATCCGGTCGCCACGCTCGAGGCGCGTCAGAAAGTCGAATTGCTCGAACGCGTCGAGCGCATGGCGCGTGCGGCGGATCCCCGCATCATTCAGGTTATGGCCGGACTGGGCGCCGAGTACGATGTTGTGCTAATTGCCGGCAGTGATGGTCGCCTCGCGGCTGATGTCCGTCCGCTGATCCGGTTGAACTTGACGGTTATCGTTGAGCACAACGGGCGTCGCGAAGTCGGCAGCGCGGGTGGGGGCGGGCGCTCCGGGTTCGACTACTTCACCGACGACGTGCTTCAAGGGTACGTGCGGCACGCCGTGCACGAAGCGACGGTTAACCTGGAATCGGTCGACGCACCTGCAGGCGTGATGCCCGTTGTCCTGGGCGCGGGCTGGCCCGGTATCTTGCTGCATGAGGCCGTCGGACACGGTCTCGAAGGCGACTTCAACCGCAAGGGATCGAGTGTGTTTTCCGGGCGTATCGGCGAACGAGTCGCCGCAAAGGGCGTCACCGTCATCGACGACGGCACCTTGCCCGGCCGGCGGGGATCGCTGAACGTCGATGATGAGGGCAACGCGACCCAGTGCAACGTTCTTATAGAAGATGGCATTCTGCGCGGGTACATGCAAGACAGCCTGAACGCGCGGCTCATGGATGTCGCACCCACGGGTAACGGTCGTCGAGAGTCATTCGCCCATTTGCCGATGCCCCGCATGACCAACACGTATATGCCCGCCGGTGAATACGAGCCGGAAGAAATCATCGCTTCCGTCAAGCGCGGGCTGTATGCGGTCAACTTCGGTAGCGGCCAAGTCGATATCACCAGTGGCAAGTTTGTGTTCTCGGCCTCCGAGGCCTATCTCATCGAGGATGGCAAGGTAACCCGCCCGGTCAAGGGAGCTACGCTGATCGGCAACGGGCCCGAAGCCATGCAGCACGTCAAGATGGTAGGCAACGATATGCGGCTGGATCCCGGCGTGGGTACGTGCGGGAAAGAAGGGCAAAGCGTACCCGTGGGCGTCGGGCAGCCTACCTTGCGCATCGACGGGCTCACGGTTGGTGGCACCGCCTAACTATCAATGGTGGTGGGCCCCTGATCTGCCGCCCCTTCCGCGACCGCTGGGGGCGGTGAAGCTTCATGGTGCGGCGCGAGTATGATGCGCTTTGTGACGACAGCCCGAGGTGACACTGCGTGGCCTGCAGCGAAGAGGATCAAGAAGGGGGCGCCGCGCTAAGGCGATCACACCAGATCGCTGCCGGCCTGTGGGGTTGGTGAGTGCATCGATTTGCGCCCATAGCGGCCGCGCACCGACAAACGCATCAAGGTGCGTAAGGCAATGATGGCACCGATTGCCTCGATGGTCCCCGCTGGTACCCACATAATGAGACCGCCCAAGTTCTGATCGAAGACCGCGCCGAAGTCGAGCGCGCGTCCGCACACCGCGTACACCGGATAGAAGTCGCGTTCGCTGAAGGTGAGAATGGCCCCGGCAACCATCTGTGGTGTCATCGTCAGCGCCGGGGTCAGTACGCGCATTCCCGGTGACATCGCGGCTGGAGGGCTCGGGCGTCGGTCAAGAAGCAGATTCCAGTAGAGGATGCCGCTCAATACGACGGTCCAATTCATGAGGCGGTACAAACGCCAGTCGAGCATGGTGTAGAACTGGATAGAAGGAATCAGCCAAATCAGCACCAGCAGGACAAACGCGGTGCACACCAGCCACGGATTGGTTACTGCGCCTTCAAGGAGATGGCCCATTCGTGTGTGCCGGAACCTGTGCAAGCGCGTGCGCCACGAGAAGGGCATGCCGGCACGCATGACAGAGCCGGGGTAGGCGGCCATCATGAGTAGCGGGCCCAGATGGTGCAGGACGACATGCTGGATACGATGCACGAAGAACATGCGCTCGGCGTAGTAGTCGAGCCGGGTGTGCATCGCCAGGTACAGAATAATCATGCCCGTCCAGAACAGGGCCTGCCGCACCCGATTGACTGGAATGCGTTGCTGGCCTCGCCAAAACAAGATGCCGGCCGTAAGGAAGGCGACGATCAGTGTCGGAGAGAACTCCCAGGGTTTCAGCCAGACCAGCCAGTTCATCAATCGTTGTTTTTCCGTAGTTGCGATTGTCGTTGAACGCGATGGGGCGATGCGGCGCTAGCGCCGTGACAACCAGGCGACTACCCCATCCATAAACGTGCGGGTGGCATACGCCTTGGGGTGATTCACCAAAATGACTACCAGGTAGCGTTTACCGCTGATCCCGGTTACATAGCCCGCCACCGCATTGGTATCGCGCAACGTGCCTGTCTTTAGATGGGCCGTGCCCCGTGCGTGATCATTGCGCAGGCGGCGCTTCATGGTACCGTCTTCGCCGGCAATGGCCATCGACGATACAAACTCCGGCATGCGAGGAGAGGACCAAGCGTCATTCAGCAGTGCCGCCAGGCTGGCCGCAGAAATCCGGCCCACACGCGACAAGCCAGAGCCATTCTCGACGACAAGCTCGGGAAAATGCAACCCTTGCTGCATCAAGATGCGTTGTAGCGCGTCCCGTCCGTCTTCCACAGTAATCGGAGGCGTGGCGTATTCCTTTGCCAGCGCAAGCAGCATCATTCGCGCCACGAGATTATTGCTTTGCTTGTTAACGGTGCGCACCACTTCGCTCAGCGGCGGAGACACATGGCTAACGAGTGGAGTGCCGTCGGGGGGCGCGACGCCGTCGAGGATGGGTCCTGTCAGGCGCCCGCCGAGCCGTTCCCACATGGTTTGTACCACGCGCGCCGCATGTTCAGGTTGAGAAAGCACCAACCGGTAAAGGCTAAACTCGCCGCAGGCGAGTGGTACGGTTCCCGTTACCTTCAGGGTAATAAAGTCCCCGGTGCGATGAGTTTGGGTCTTAATAGGAGGATGCCCGCGGCATGCTGTCGTTGAGGCGCGCACTTGGTTATCGACCTTTACTTCGGGTAAAGGCGGCTCCAATACCACCTCCCAACGGCGCTGCCCTGATGCGGGAAAATAGTTCAACCGCACCGCGCCATACCCAATGAGGAGTCCGTCCGGGCTAGCGTTGTAAACACGGTCCGGTGAATTGTCGAAGGCGCCAGGGTCGATCGCGATGGGCCCGAACTCTGAGCGATCGATCACGATACCCGGGAGGGTACTGATACCTCTTAACCGCAGGCGTTGCAGCATGGCCCACACGTCCTCGACCTTTAGCGTGGGGTCGCCACTGGCTCGAATATAAAGCGGCGTACTCAACACACCTTGTCGAACCGTGGCGTTCGGTCCTGCAAGCAGTTCGGTGCGCCAGGTGTAGGCAGGCCCGAGCCCATGCAATGCCGCATAGGTGGTGATCAGCTTCATCACTGAGGCGGGGTTGCGCGGGGTAACCGGGTTGATTGCAAAGAGCGGTGCGTGATTAATTTCCGCTACGACCAGTGACAGTGCTTCTTCTGGAACGCCAGTGTCTGACCATAGCTGACGTAGGTCGTTCGGAAGCGCTTGTACATAGGTGGGATGAGCCGCATAAAACTGGGGCGTGATGGTGTGAGTGCGCGATAGCTGACTGGGTGGGGCGGGAACTTCCACCGAAGCTGTGTCGGTGGATTGTGGCGCTTGCGCCGTTCCCGGTGATGCGCAGCCGGCTAGTGCGAACACTAGTGTTACTGCGACGAGGCGATGCATGTGCGGCCCGAGCCGTAACGATCGCGTCAATGTGACCTCCTGCGTGAGTGAGTACGGGTCTAGAAGAGAATTGGTTAGCTGACGGCGTCGCTCGTCAGGAGCAAAAAGGCGACGCCCGCTACGACCAGGGTCATTCCCAGGCGTTCCCGCCTGGTGCTTCGTTGTTTCAATCGTCGTGACACCACTTGCGCAAACAAAACCTCCACGAGCCCAAGCGTGCGGACATTCGCGGCACTGGTCAGTGCGAAGCCGATAAACCAGAACTGTGATGCCAGAGCCCCCATAAAGCCGGCATATAGTGATTGGCGCCATACGCGCAGGCTTCCGATGAGTGCGTTACGCTGGAATACGATAAGCCACAACAGTAACAGCAGGCTTTGCAGTGCTAATCCCCAAGCGACCGCGGTGCTGGCCTGTATCAAGAATGGCCCGTCTGGCAAGGCGAGTATGCTGCCGCGATATCCCACCGCTGAGAGCGCGAAGAGAGCGCCGGCTCCCACTCCCAATAACATCGGCCGCCAAGGGGTAACCTCAGTCGAGCGGGTAGGCATCCATGTCATTAGCACGACGCCCATCGTGGTGGTAAGAATTGCAGAGATGCTACCGAGGGTGAGCGGGTCACCCAGGAAGAGAAAGGCGAATACCGCGACCTGCAGGGCCTCGGTCTTGGTGTAGGTAATGGTGAGAGCGAACGAGCGTTCCCGCATGGCTGCCAGCATCAGCGCGGTCGCTAGTATTTGGGCGACAGCCCCCCACACCACGTAGGCAAGGAACTTGCTGTTGGGTGGCGGCGGCAACGTCCCGGTCAGCAGCGCGCTCACGGCCAGAAATATGAGTGCAAAGGGGAATCCGTACAAAAAGCGTACTTGCGTTGCGCCCAGGGTGCCCAGGGACTCAGTCAAGTGGTGCTGCATGGCATTGCGGGCTGTTTGCGCAGCGGCGGCGGCAACGGTGGCAGGAATCCAGAGCAGGGAAATGCTTAACACCCGCGACGACCGCCCGACTTGGCTGGCACCCTGAACGCATTAACCGCTGCTTGCAAAAAGAGAATTAGCCCACAGTAGGTGGCCACATGCAGCAGAAGCAGGGGAGCCACGTCAAAGAAAGTACATTTGGATGGGTTTTGTTGCAGATCTAACGCGGTAAGCTGGGGGTGCATGCAAATCAGTGTTATTTGACGTTGTAGTAGTCCAACCAATACCAGCGCGGGACCGTCCTCCGCTTGCCGATCGGCACTGATCATGGTGAGAATGTCAGCATCCGAGGCACGATGGAAGGTCGATGTAATTTTGCGCTGCAAGGTGTGCCGGTGCAGCATACCGCTGTTATGATAGTTGCGTCACGCGCTTAACTTAGATAGGACAAATAAAAATGGCGAACAGCAAAGTTTCTAGCGAAGACCTCATCTCTGAAGTCAAAAGCGGTTTGCGACAAGTCGAAGAAATGCTGAAAGAGGCCGCATCCACGACCGGTGATAAAGCGACCGAGCTGCGCGCCAATGCCATGGCCGGGCTCAAGCGTGCGCGAGATACATTGGCAGACGTCCAGGATACGGTGATGGAGCGCGGTAAGGCCGCGGCCCGTGCAACCGACGATTACGTTCACGACAACCCTTGGCGAGCGCTGGGTGTTGCTATCGCGGTTGGCGTCGTCATCGGCTTAATCGTTACCCGGCGCTAGCTCATGAGTACGCCCGCCCCGTCCATACCCGAGGCGCTGCGAGCCCTGTTCGCAGCCGTTGTTGCTGCCGGCCGCTCCCGTCTCGAGCTCTTTGGCATCGAGCTGGCCGAGCAAAAGTCCAATGCCATCAAAATGGGTATCGGCGCGGCGGCGGGCTTGCTGTGTCTTGCCATGGCCGCCGCTGTGTTTACGGCGCTGATCGCGGCTGCATTTTGGTATACGGAATACCGGTTGCTTGCCATCGCCTTGGTGGGTTTGGCGTGGCTTATTGCGGGTTTGCTGTGTTTGTACGTCGTTGCGCGCGCCGCCCGCAAAGCCCAGCATCCTTTTGCCCTCACGCTGGCCGAGCTAGAGCGTGATGTCGAGGTCTTGTCTTCGCCGTTGGCTGAGCCCACCGCTCCAACACGTCGGCCGACGCGACCCGTACGCGGCGGCGCATCTGGAGCATACAACCCTGTCGATCCTGGTGACCCCCAATGAGTTCCGCATCCGACCGGGCCGTACGTAAAGCGCTGTTGCAGGCCCAGGCAGAAATCGAGCGAATCGAGCTTGCGCAGCGGGTCGGCGACGTGCGCGCTGCGCTATCACCCAAGAATCTGGTTCAGCGCCTCGTCTCTACGGGCGGTTCCGCGCGCGATGGGTTGTTTCAACGTCTTAGCGGACAACTGACCAGTCATCCGGGGTTGTTGTCGGGCGCGGCCTTTCTACTGGGCAAGGGGCGCGCCCGGCGCATAGTCAAAGTGATAACCGCCGTGTTGGCCCTGCGCAAAGCATTACAGCTGATGCGTCGCTGATCGATCAGCATCGTCCTCATCCCTCTAAAGACCCAGCTCGTCCCAGATGGCGTCTACCCGTTGGCGTACGTTATCATCCATGCAGATCGGTCGCCCCCATTCCCGCGTGGTTTCTCCCGGCCATTTGTTGGTAGCATCCAACCCCATTTTTCCGCCCAAGCCCGAGATCGGCGAGGCGAAGTCGAGATAATCAATTGGGGTGTTATCGACGAGTACGGCATCGCGTACAGGGTCCATCCGCGTAGTCATTGCCCACACCACTTCTTTCCAGTCGCGAACGTTGATGTCGTCGTCCACCACGATCACGAACTTGGTGTACATGAACTGGCGCAAGACGCTCCAGACGCCAAACATGACCCGCTTGGCATGACCCGCGTATTGCTTGCGTATAGAGACCACCGCAAGACGGTAGCTGCACCCTTCGGGCGGAAGGTAAAAGTCGACGATTTCGGGAAGCTGACGCCGCAATAGCGGTACAAATACTTCGTTGAGCGCAACCCCCAACACCGCAGGTTCATCGGGTGGCTTGCCCGTGTAGGTCGTGTGATAGATGGCGTCACGGCGCATCGTGATGCGGTCGACCGTGAACACGGGAAACCATTCTTGCTCGTTGTAATAGCCCGTGTGATCTCCGTATGGGCCCTCCAGCGCAATCTCATAGTCGCTGTGAGGCGGCGTCACGTGGCGGGGGGGCTGCGGCGGTTTGGCTTCCGGGTGATCGGCGGGGAGGAGATGCCCTTCCAGCACAATTTCCGCACGCGCAGGCACCTGGAGGCCGGAGCCGATCGCGCGCGCTACTTCAGTACGGCCGCCGCGCAATAAGCCCGCAAATTGATACTCGGACAATGCGTCTGGAACCGGTGTGACGGCGCCTAGTATGGTGGCGGGGTCGGCGCCAATAGCCACCGCAACAGGAAAAGGCTTCCCGGGGTGTGCCCGTGTGAATTCGTGGAAATCGAGTGCTCCACCACGGTGAGCCAGCCAACGCATAATGAGTTTATTCCGGGCAATCGGCTGCTGACGGTAGATGCCTAGGTTCTGGCGCTTCCGATGTGGCCCCCGGGTAATGGTAAGTCCCCACGTGAGTAGCGGTGCCACGTCGTCTGGCCAGCAATACTGCAGTGGCAGACGTTGCAGGTCGACATCGTCACCCTCGAGCACTATCTCCTGGCACGGCGGGTTGCGGACCAGGCGGGGGGTCATATCCCACAGCGCAGATTTCAGCATCGAGACTTTAGCCACGGCATCGCGCAAACCCCGCGGGGGTTCTGGCTCGCGCAGCGAGGCGAGCAACTCGCCGACTTCGCGAAGTGCACCGACGCTTTCCGCCCCCATGCCCAAAGCAACCCGCAACGGTGTCCCGAACAGGTTGCCAAGCACCGGCATTCCCACCGGATCGCCTGCGCGGTCGCATGCGGATTCGAAGAGCAGGGCCGGGCCTTCCGCGCGCAATACGCGATCGCAAACCTCAGTCATCTCGAGATACGTCGAGACCGGCGTGGAAATGCGCTTGAGTTCACCACGCATTTCCAATTGCTTGAGAAAGTCACGCAGGTCTTGGTATTTCATGGGCTAAGCTCGGAGCCAAAGGTCAGTTTGATTGAAGGTAGCTTACGCGCTTCTTACAAATCTTTCGAATTGTACCCGGGTAAAAAGGGTTTGCCAGGGTGATGAACGCGGTTTTAGGTCTCTACAATACACCCCCAGTGCCTCGTGCCCTCGAACTCGGAGATCGCATCCCGGATGCGACCGCGCGTCGACCAGTACACGCGACGGGTAGCAGGGCGCGACCGTTTCGGCGTTTCTCGCCAGTTCCTATTCGCGCTACGGCCTCAAGGATACCTTGATCGGTGTCCGGTCGTGCAGTGTCCCCCTGACAGGAGGTCAACATGCCCGACGTGCAATGTCTCACGTTGCGTAAGCTGGCATATACCATCGTTCGTCCTATTCGTCGCTGCTTTAAAGCCAACCGCACTTCCCCTGCCCGCACTTTCTCCGCTGTGACTCAACTCTCCACCGCAATGCCGAGATCCAGCCACCCCAGCGGGAGCGATGAGGAGCGCGTAGCTCACCGGCGGCACGGGCTTACGCCACGACATTGCGCCGTCGCATTGCTTTCGATCGCTATGGCATCCGTGATTACGCTCCCGGCCCAGGCCAGCAAGGGGCGCCCGGAAGCACCCGCTGAGAAGCCTGTGGTTTCTGCGAAAGCACAGCTAGAGCCGGTCCAGCAGTACATCAGCAACAAGTACCGAGTATCTTCCAAGTCAGTCCAAACCTTCGTTTCGACTGCTTTGGAAGTGGGCTCGGCCATGCAACTGGATCCGCTGCTTCTGTTGGCCGTCATGGCGATCGAATCGAGTTTCAATCCAAGTGCTGAGAGCCATAAAGGTGCGCAAGGCTTGATGCAGGTGATGACGCGTGTCCATCGCAAGCGATTCGAACCGTTTGGCGGAACGAAGGCCGTTTGGAAGCCCGAGGCCAATATTCATGTGGGTGCACAGATCTTGAAAGAGTGCATCGAACGACGGGGCTCGATTCAGGGAGGTCTCACTTGCTACGTCGGCGCGCCAGGAACCGTAAGCAAGTACGGCAAGCGTGTGCTGGCCGAGCTCGACCGTCTCCGTTCGGTGCTAGGCGAGCCGGCTCCCCAAATCATGCTGGCCGCTAACGACAGCAAGGGCACAACGGGCAAGGCGCAACAGCAATCTGCTAGAGCAAATTCGAAATCGGCACCGTCCACAAATAACGCAATCGCCGAAGTCGCGAAAGCAGATTCGAGCGGAGAGTCGGAAAACCTCGAACCGAAAGCGCGTCTGGTCGCCAAGGAAATGTCAGACGTGATCGTCGCCAACCGTGGTAGCGAAGTCGACGAAACAACGCGGGCCATCGGAGAAACGGCGAAGACAGTGGCGCGCGGTGTGATTGACGAAGACGTGCAGGCCGCTTCCCCGCACCTGGCCGCCAATGATTACGAGCCCGTTGCCAGCTTTACCGTGAAGTCGTTCGGTCTGTAGCGGCTGCTTGATACCGACTCACGTTGTTCCGATAAGCACTTGCAGGCGCTGCCAGCAAGTGCTTTTTTTTCTGATTCCACTACGCGTGCTGCGCTGCTCGTACAAGTTGTTGGTTAATGAACTGCTGCGTGCTCGACGATTTTCCGCAGCGTTTCCCGACAGGCAGTAGAACTGCCTTGGCTTTGTCCGTGCTTCCTTTCTGATAGACCTCAACCTGGCGGCCAATAAGCCAATAATGCTGGAAAGGTTCGCCTCGCGCGCCTCCGTAT
>CAZMVM010000029.1:0-3297 GCA_964569785.1 uncultured Pigmentiphaga sp.
GGTTGCCCCTCATTGACTGGTGGTCGTCTCAAGGCTAGTAAACCATTAGTAGCTAACAATTACTTCGTCGCTGTTATCTCCTGCGCCCGCGTTCGCAAAGGGCGTTCACGAGGAAGATACTCTGCGCGGCCGGGTTGGGCCCGGCACTCTCCTTCCTGATACAGTACCTCGCCTCTTCCGATGACCCACTCAGGCCAACCTCTAACCTTACGGCCTTCATAGGGGGTGTAATCGGCCGCGTGATGCAAGGCCTCGTTAGTAATGACGCGCTCATCATCGGGATTCCAGATGACGATATCAGCATCTGCTCCAACCGCGAGACTGCCTTTACGCGGATAAAGTCCATACAAATGTGCCGCATTGGTTGAAGTCAGCGCAACGAATTCAGGCAGCCCGATGCGACCTGTCATGACGCCTTCCGAAAACAAAAGTGGCAACCGGGTTTCGACGCCTGGCAAACCATTAGGAATACAGGTGAAGTCTTGTCCGCGGCCCGCGGCCTTGCCCTGTGCATCATTAAACTTGAAGGGACAATGGTCGGACGAAACCACATCAAACTGGCCGGTACTTAATGCGCTCCAAAGGCCCAAACAACTGGTTTCGTCGCGTGGTGGCGGGCTGCACACGTATTTCGCACCTTCAAAATCGAGACCGTGCAAATCACTTTCTGTTAATAGCAGGTACTGCGGACACGTCTCGGCGTGCACCTTAAGCCCGCGGGCTCGCGCGGCTGCAATTTGAGCTACTGTTTCAGGAGAAGATACGTGCACGATAAGAAACGGTACCGAAACCAGCTCGGCTAAGGCCATGGCACGATAGGCTGCCTCGCGCTCCACCAGCGCCGGACGCGAGACGGCATGATAGAACGGGTCGGTTTTTCCTTCGGCTAGCAACTGTTCGCTTAACCAGGCGATACAGTCGCTGTTCTCGGCATGGATCATCGTGAAGGCGCCCTCGCGTCTGGCCACTGCAAGGACTTCAATAATCTGCCGGTCGCTCAGCCGCATCCCCTCGTACGTCATGTAAACCTTGAACGACGTACAACCCCGGGCAATGACCGCGGGCATCTCGCGCATGAGCACCTCTTGGGTTGGCTCGGACAACACCATGTGAAAGCCGAAGTCGACCAGGCTACGGCGCTGCGCCCGATCGCGATAGTCGTCCAGGGTATCCGACAACGGCGTACCCTCGACTTGCACGGCGAAGGGTACCAGCGTGGTGGTGCCTCCACACAATGCAGAACGGCTCGCGGTAGTGAAGTCATCTGCCAGCTGGGTGTCCGCGGGCATGGGCTGCTCGATATGGCAGTGGGTGTCGATACCGCCGGGAGTAATCACCCGGCCTGCAGCGTTAATATCCACCTTGCCTCGGGGCAAGTCGACTCCGTGCGCCACAATCCGGCCATCCGCCACCCCCAAATCACATTGGACCACGCCGTCGCGACTGGCCACTTTTCCGTTGCGCACAACCAGATCAAACCGGGGCATGCGGGCTGTCTCCTGTAAAGAACTTTTCGTCGTTATGGTGCGGATGTTATCCGCAGAGTGTAGAAAACCAAAATGTCCCTCGAACCAACGCCGCCTCATTACTAAGCAAAACAAAAAGAAAACCCCTATGCAGCGATTGCCGCATAGGGGCAAGCAATTAAGGCGCGTTGCCGGGGCAGACAGTGCAGGCGTTGGGCTCGGTCTACGCCCAGGCCTGCGCCTATCCGTTTGCTGCGCCGGCCAGCCGGCCCAGCAACGCGAGCGCGGCTGAGGGCTGGCGCGCAGCGATCTACAAGCGCTTGATACGCAGAGCTTAGAAGTCCATATCGGCCGGACTCGGCGCTGCGGGGCGCTCCTCTTTAGGCAACTCCACCACACCCGCCTCGGTGGTGAGCATCAAGCCAGCAATCGAGGCAGCGTTCTGAAGCGCGGTACGAGTGACCTTAGTGGGATCGACCACGCCGGCCTCCAGCAGATCCCCAAAGGTGTTCGTCGCCGCGTTGTACCCAAAGTTGCCATCGCCTTCGAGGACTTTGCCGAGCACGACGGACGGCTCCTCGCCCGCGTTGCGAACAATAGTGCGCAACGGCGCCTCCAGGGCCTTGTAGACGATCTGGATACCCCCGTTCTGATCATCGTTGTCGCCCTTCAGGCCATCCAGCACCTTACGAGCACGCAACACGGCGACTCCACCGCCCGGTACGATGCCCTCTTCTACTGCGGCGCGGGTCGCGTGCAACGCGTCATCGACGCGAGCCTTCTTTTCCTTCATTTCGACTTCGGTGGCAGCTCCCACCTTGATTACCGCCACCCCGCCAGCGAGCTTCGCAACGCGCTCCTGCAGCTTCTCACGGTCGTAGTCGCTGGTGGCTTCCTCGATTTGTACCTGGATGGCTTTGACCCGCGCATCAATCTTCGCTTGGTCGCCACCGCCTCCAACGATGACCGTGTTTTCCTTGTGAACCTCGACGCGTTTAGCGCTACCCAGGTCGGACAACTCCGCCTTTTCAAGCGTTCTACCCGTTTCTTCGGAAATCACCGTCCCGCCCGTGAGGATGGCGATATCCTCGAGCATCGCTTTACGACGGTCCCCAAAGCCGGGCGCTTTCACGGCGGCCACCTTCAACACACCGCGCATCGTGTTCACAACCAGGGTTGCTAATGCCTCACCTTCCACGTCTTCGGCAATGACGAGTAGCGGCTTGCCCGCCTTGGTTGTGGCCTCCAGAATGGGTAAGAGCTCGCGCACATTGCTGATCTTTTTGTCGTAGATAAGAATCAGCGCATCCTCGAGCTCAGCAACCTGCTTTTCCGGGTTGTTGATGAAATAGGGGCTCAAATAGCCGCGATCGAACTGCATGCCCTCGACGACATCGAGCTCGTTGTTGAGCGACTGTCCGTCTTCCACGGTAATGACCCCTTCCCGGCCCACCTTGTCCATGGCGTCCGCGATGATTTTACCGATCGCCTCGTCGCCATTGGCCGACAAGGTCGCCACCTGAGCGATCTCCTTGCTGGTATCGATGGTCTTGGACATCTTCTTAAGCTCGTCGACTACCGCACCAACGGCTTTATCGATACCGCGCTTGAGATCCATCGGGTTCATGCCCGCGGCCACGTAGCGATGCCCCTCGAGCACGATCGCTTGTGCGAGCACAGTGGCTGTCGTGGTGCCATCACCGGCGACATCGCCTGTCTTCGAGGCCACCTCTTTAACGACCTGGGCGCCCAAGTTTGCGAACTTGTCTTTAAGCTCGATTTCCTTGGCCACTGACACTCCGTCTTTGGTGATGACGGGTGCGCCAAAACT
>CAZMVM010000029.1:3307-4074 GCA_964569785.1 uncultured Pigmentiphaga sp.
GGAATACGTTTCTTCCTTTCGGTCCGAGCGTCACCTTGACAGCTTCGGCCAGGGTATTCATGCCTTCTAGAATCCGGGAACGTGCACTGTCGTGAAGCAGTACTTCTTTAGCTGCCATATGCAATGTTCCTCCTGTTCAATGATGGGTCATTCCGATTAAGCCGCCTTCTTATCAGCAGCTTTGTCGGTTTCGACAACCGCAAGCACATCCTCTTCGCGCAGCACGAGCAGTTCTTCGTCGTCGACCTTCACGGTCTGCCCTGCATACTTGCCGAACAAGATGCGCTCACCCACCTTTACGGACAGGGGTTGCAGTGTACCGTCCGACAAACGTTTGCCAGGGCCTACGGCGAGAACTTCGCCCTGATCCGGACGCTCTGCGGCAGAGTCCGGAATGACGATGCCGGATGCGGTTGCTTGGGTAGCTTCTAAGCGTTTGACAACAATCCGGTCATGAAGGGGACGAATCGACATATGATTAGTCTCCTAACAAGAGTCAGATCATTACGTTGGCTTTGGGAGAAGAATCGAAGAGTACGATGCAGCGCGGGTAGCTGCTCCGTCCTCTCGGATATGCGCTCTGCAAAGTGGGCACGCGTTTTCAATTTTCAAGAGCCCGAAATTGCAACAAAATGCTTCATCCGGCTTGTCCCGTCATCACGTGTCGCGCGACGCGCTTTACGCTTCGGGACATTGTGGTTATATCCAATTGACGCAACGCTGGCCGCATGGGATGGTGGCAATGTGAAAGCCCTTGACTAAGACTG
>CAZMVM010000029.1:4084-6453 GCA_964569785.1 uncultured Pigmentiphaga sp.
TCCCAGTAGCTGCATTGCAACAGCGTTACGGCAATCGCAACCCTGCCCCGCGACCTAGGCGGTAAACGTAGCGACCGGGGCGGTGATGATCGAAGGCGGCCGGTGACACCGGACATGGCGAGCTGCGTCGTAAGTCGTCTTCCAACGTGGCATCGTCACCAGGAACGGCGGACCACAGGCCTTGCGAGCGCGGACGAAACAGCCAACGAATGTACCCTCGCAAGGCTGCCCACTCCAACATCCGCTCTTGATCAGGCGCTTCAACCACAACCGGGCTTGCGTCCAGATCAGGATAGTGCGCGAACGCGCGATGGCAAGCCAAGGTTTCACTGAGCGGTGCGTTTAACCGCCACCAGGGGCGATGGTTGATCCGTTCGAGGTCCCATGCGCCGAGTTTCCACGCCGCGTCGAGCATAGCTTCGTCGAGATGCTCCGCCCGGGTCCAGGCAACATCAAGCTGGAGCGCTGATCCCTGAACAGAGCGCAATGGAAAATCTAGCGACGGTACGTTGGCAGGTGTTTCGCGGAAGAACCCGTGCCAATGAAGAATGAGCAACAGGGGAGTACCGGGACGGGCCACGGCACTGAGCGTCACGGCATAAAGAGGCAAGCGCAGTGCCTGGGCATGATTCTGTATGCATGAAAGGATGTCCATAACGCAACCTCCTTACGGCATAGAATCGACCCCACACGTGTTCTTGAAAGTTATTTGCTTAGTGGCCGGTCGCCCCGCCAGGTTCGACGCGGACCACGCCCAAGAAACAGGGCCACAGCCCTAACGCGCCGCGTTCCGCGCCCGACTAATGGCGGGGGTGCGACCTTGCATCAAGCGTGCCGATAGCCGCGCTTGCCTTTAATATTACCGCCACTATTACTGGACCGCTACCTTGATTGACTTCGGCTTGCCTGGGTGCGCCTTCGGCAGCTCGATACGCAGCACACCATTCCGGTAGGTGGCCTTGGCCTTTTCAGAGCGTACCGCCTCGGGCAGTGGCACGGCCCGGTGGAAGGCGCCGTAGGCGCACTGCATGACCCGCCAGCGACCCTCCGTCGATTCTCTTTCGAAGCGCTTCTCTCCGGAGACCACCAGGGTGTCACCACGTACTTCGATCGACAAATCACTCTTGTCGACCCCAGGCACTTCCAGACGCACCACGATCCGCTGATCGTCCTCGAACATGTCACCGCCGATCACCGCCCAGCTTCGAGTGGGCAAGAACGACGGGTCGTCAATGTCAGCCTGATCAGGCAACTGCGTTTTTTCGCCTGCGCGAAAACGCGTCAGCGCGCCGGAAGCAAACTGAGTGATGTGACGCCAGCCTTCCGCAAGGCTTTCCCAAAACGAACCCTTGCTTTCCTTGACTGTATCTACTTTCATGAGCATGACCTCCAAACGACTCAATGAATGATTAAGGGTGTGGTTGATCGCGCCCAATGATTCTTGTTGCACCAAGGACCGCCCGGGATGGGCGAATGAAGGCGCTGTAATTGCAACCCACCGCTACCTTTCATGTCACGTTACCTGGATGTCGATGCGTCGCGGCTGCGCGTGTTCGGCCTTAGGAATGCGTAAGGTGAGAACGCCATGTTCGTATTTGGCGCTCACTTTTTCAGTATCCAAGTCTTTGGACAGCGTAAAGACCCGCTTGTATCGGGGTCGGCTGACCTCGACATAACGCGCATCCATATTTTCAGGTAAATCCAGTTTGACTTCGCCTTCGATAGTCAGCGTGTCACCATCGACCTGGATATTCAGGGTGTCCTTTGATACCCCCGGTAAGTCGGCATAGACAGAGATGCCGTTGGTATCCTCGATGACATCAACCTGGGGCGGCACAGATAGGGGCTCGGTGCCCGGCTCGGTGCGGGTTACAGCTTGAGTGCTAGTCATGGTCGACCTCCTATCTCTGAGTTACTGAACAGTGATGCGACGGGGCTCAGCTTCGGCCGTGCGCGGAATACGCACATGCAAAACACCGTCGCGATAGGTGGCGGTAGCCCTATTGGGGTCGATATCGTCCGGCAAAGACAGCACGCGTCGAAAACGACCGGCGAAACGCTCGTCGATATGCCGCGTAGCGCCCTCTTCCGCCTCAGCGGCCTGACGTTCGCCCGCTATGGTTAACGTGTTTTTGTCGAGCTGAACCTCCAGGGCTGCGGGGTCGAGTCCGGGAGCGAAGATGTACACCTCTACGGCTTGAGGCGTATCGCCGATATTGATGGCCGGGAATCCGCGTCCCCGGATACTTGGACCATTTCGGAACACTTGCTCCATCATGCGTTGCATGCGGTCCATCTCGGCGAAGATGTCACGGGGAAAGAGTGATCGGTATACCATGCGAGGCTCCTCATGAAGATGAAAAAACCTC
>CAZMVM010000029.1:6463-26273 GCA_964569785.1 uncultured Pigmentiphaga sp.
CGCTGGGAGTTAATTAATAGATAAGTCCAGCCAAACTTGTTTTCAAGAATGTCCCGTATTCAGGACATCAAGGCAAAGGGACTCCCGCGTTCGTTTTTAACCAATTCCCTGGCAGCTTTTTTACCCCTTGCCTAGCGCGCCTGCAAGGGGTGTGAGTGATGGAACTTCCTTAAGTGCGTTGCAACATTAAGCCATTCGGTTAAGGCGGCTCACAGTGCCTCAACTCTGGAATTGAATGTTCACGGCTACTGGTCACCGCGCGAAAAGCAATTTAATGCCGAATCCAACCAGACAAATGCCTGCCCCCCTTTCCAACCACCGCACAACCGTCGGGTTCGATCGAAAGCGCTCCGCAAAGAAGCGAGTCAACAGCACCAGCCCGAAGCAATAAATTAGCGTCATGACCGCTACTGTTACTGCCATTACGGTAAACGTCAGCAAGCCGCGATGCGTTTCCGGGTCGATAAACTGGGGGAAGAAAGCCATGTAAAACACGATAGCTTTGGGATTCAGTATGGTAACCAGTGCGCCTTGTTGAAAGTACCGGTATGGCTGAATATTAAGTACTTTGGCTGCCCCGGGCTTGGCCAGAGCCATTTGCGCGCCCAACCACACTAAATAGCCGGCTCCTAACCATTGCACACCCTGAAATACGATAGGCCTCGCATGCAGGATAGCGGCCACGCCCGCCGCTGCCAGCCACAACAAGACCTGGTCTCCCGCGATAATGCCCAGGGTGGCTAGCACGCCACCGCGAATGCCGCCCTTTCCGGTAGACGCTAACACGGCAATCGTCCCCGGACCCGGCAAGATCAACAGAATGAAAAATGCGGCCACAAAGGCCGCATAGTCAGTAATGCCAAGCATCGACACCCCTTGTTCATTTCACGTCATTTTACGCCGGGTTAGAAAGGCACTTTCGCGCCCTACCCTCAGAACGACATTGAATACTTCCCTTTCATGCGCTCGTAGGTGCCGCTGCTCAGCACACGAGGTGAACGGCCGCTCCCGCGATCTGCCCAGCTCGCGCAACCGGTGTTCGTGGAGCAACTCATCTTTCTTCCCTAACAACAAACCACAGACGCGGGCGGACTGCAGGACACCTTTTGTAATGTGAGTAGTTGTACCGGCAAGCGTTGCCTCTTGCGCGCTCCAATAAACGGCGTTGATGCGTGGAACAGGCTTGCACCCCCGCTTTCTCGGGAGTGCACCGCTGCCAACGCAGTCCATTACCAGGGCTATTTTTTTCGTAACCACGGTTATATCAGGTCACGTCGTCCAACATCCTCACACGCACGCCTCGTGAACCCCCAAGCATACTAAGAGCCTCAGCAACATCCATCTCTGGAGATTCTCATGCATAAAACCATCGCCGCTATTTGTTCAGCAACCGCCTTGCTTGCCGCAAGTGCAACCGCGCCGGCGATAGCCCAACAAGCTCCTACCTCGACCTTGTCAGAATCCTCCGCGCCATCACCCGCTGCGGCGGAACGCGCCGGTACGCGCGCTGGCTCAACGACACCCAGCTCTGGCACCGTTGCTCCGGCTTCGACCACTGCCTCGCCGACCATTTCAGACGAGAAACTTCGCCAGTTCGTGACTTCAGCGCAGGAAGTGGCCGCTCTCACTGACCAGTACTCGGCACAGTATCAAAGTGCCCAAGATGATGGCGCCAAGCAACGCATCGTCGATGAAGCCAATGAGCGTATGGCCGCCGCCGTCGAAGCAAACGGCCTGACGGTGGAGGAATTCAACGGCATCGGCCAAGCCGTGGAAAGTGATCCCACGTTGGCGCAACGGGCACGCCAGCTCATGCAATAAGCACTGCGAATGCTTAACCACGGTTGCGCGGGCAAGGCTCAGAATCCTTGCCGCGCCGTCCTGCAGGGTGTGCATAACACCACTCATAAAACACAACACCCTGCCAGGGACGTCCTCTCTAGCAACGTTAGAGTCGCTTCCCAGCGCCCTCTTAGTGGGGGGACGCCCTGTACCTAATCTTTATCTTGCCAGGGATCGTAGCTGGTAAACACCCATAAGTTGCCCTCCGGTCTAGAGCGTCGTACCCCCGGCCCGGATATCCCGGGTTGTCGTAAGGGCCGTGCAGAATCCGTGCGCCGGCAGCCTTGGCCTGATCACAATGCCCATCGACATCCGCTACGTAAACACAAGTACACATCGTGACGTACCCGTTCTGGCCTGGGCTCTGCCACGCGGAGCGCCCGTCTTGTGCACGCGGTGCTCTTCCGAGCATGATCATCGAACCATTCAGCGTGAGCTCCGCGTGATGCACTCGTGACGCATCGCTTTCGTCAATATAGACGGCGTGTCGTTTAAAGCCGAAAGCCTTGCATAGGAAACCAATTGCTGCAGGTGCGTCGTCGTAGCGTAAGCATGGAAATATAGTGGGCTTAAGACTCACCGTGATCCTCCTTTGGTGCTCAATGGGCGAGTGCAGCCGGCGCGACGCTGAATGTTTCTACCAAGGAGTCAACCCTGCGCCGCGTACTATTTCACCCCATTTTTCTGTTTCGCGTGCAACAAAGTGTGCAGTTTCCTCAACGGTTGTTCCCCGCACGACAAAGCCTTGCGATGCAAAATAGTCTTGTATAGCGGGCTGCTGCAGTGTGTCCACGACATGTCGATTTAACGCTTTCACGATCTCAAACGGCGTCCCTTTGGGAACGAACAGGGCCTGCCACGATAAGGCCTCGAAACCCTTCAAACCCAACTCATTTAATGTTGGCACGTTTGACAGCATCGGATGACGATCTGTTGACGTCACCGCCAACGCCCGCACCCCGCCTGCCTGGATCTGCGGCAACATGACGAGCAAATCTCCCCACAAGAAGTCGATTTGACCGCCCAGAAAATCCGCGAACGCCGCGTTCGTGCCCCGGTAAGGAACATGAACTGTATGGGTGTTCGCTGCTAGGTCGAACATTTCGCCCGTTAAATGCATGGATGTTCCAACCCCCGGCGTGCCGTAAGTCGCCCGCCCCGGATTGCTTCTGACATAATCGAGAAACTCCGGGAAGCTATTGGCTGGCACATTCTTGTTCACAACCAGTACCAACGGCGCACTGACAATCAACGACACCGCAACGAAATCTTCAACCGGGTTGTAAGGCGGGTTATCCCACAGGCTGAAGCTGATGGCGTGCGACCCGGTTACCCCTAGCCCGAGGGTGTGACCGTCGGGCTCGGCCTGCGCAACGTATCGCGCGCCTACGGTACCGCCAGCGCCCGCTTTGTTCTCTACGATAACCGGCTGCCCAAGCCGCTTGCTGAGCTCGTCGGCGATCTTGCGGCCCAGAACGTCCGAACTTCCCCCTGGGGGGAATGGAACCACCAGCGTCAAGGGCTTATGGGGAAAGGACATGGACAGCGCTCCCAGCTCCGCACCCGCCAGGCCCAACTGAGGGCGACCAAGGCACTGAATTGCCATGAGCCCAATAGCCGACCTCAGAAGTAAAGTCCTTCGCATTTTGGTTTTCACCCTAGACCGCATACGCAAACGCCAACCTGATCCAAGCTGCAGAAAAACGCAATTCTACCTACTCCCACGTACGCCCTCCCCTGGCCGTACATGCACGATTAGAAGCGGCTGTCATCGACCACTCATGAGCGCAGCGCCAAGGCATGATGAGAATTATTCGACAGAGCAAAGAGTCGGGTCCTCCTAGTCAACACAATAGGATGCAGCGGGATGAGCTGCCTTCGCGATGCGCGAATATTAAGCCGCCAGTTGATCGAAAAGACACGACCGCTAAGGCTGGCAGAACGCCGCGGTTACCCTATAATCACTAGGTCGACTTTCGACGTAGACAGCGTCGGCAATGAAAGGCGGGCACGCACTGCATTACATCTACTGTCACATGCGCGAACCAGTGTCAGAAAACCCAGATCTTGCGTACAGGCGTGCCCACCGCGGCTTAATAAAACTATCCAAGCATGCCCATACACTCGAGTTCGAAACACAGGAATTTACTCGGGCTCCTGCGAGAGGCCCGGATGGTGCTCAACCAGCAGTTGTGGCCCTATCTTCGCTCTCACGGCCTGAGCATTACCGAACCCCAGTGGCGCGTCGTACGCGCCCTGACGCGTGACGAACTCAGAATCAAGAACGGCGTAGAAACGGGCCGTGTAGCAAAAGACGCCCGCATTCTTTCACCCAGTTTGTCGGGTATTCTGAACAGGATGGAGCAAAGCGGCTTGATCACGCGCGAGCGCGCGCCCAACGACGCGCGTTTAAGCATCGTTAAGCCAACAGAAAAGAGCCTGGAAATTGTCGAATCAATGCAGGAACCGCTCGCAACTTATTATGAATGGCTCGAAGATAAATTCGGTGCCGACAACTTATCTCAGCTGTACCACCTGCTCGACATGATCATCGAGCTTGGGCCAGATGCCCAGCCTGCGCCCGTGAAGAAAAGTCGTAAAGCTAATACGAAAGCAGAACGGACCGCAGAATCAACCAGCTAACATGTACCGCTTGATCGAGTCACTTTGACCCATCAAGCGGCATCGATGTCATTACACTCGCTTGTGAATGCGCCGGTAACGACGCGTTCACGCAACGCCCATAGCCCTCCGGCGTACCCCGTAATCGCGCTTGTCTCCTCCCCGTGTCAATCACTATTTGTAATAGCCCAGGGTCATCATGTTGGTGATTTCGGGCCCGGGTTGGCCGAACATTTTCTTCATATACAGCAGGGCCGCGTTATCGCGGGCGGCTGAGCCGTGGTTGCGCATTGCCGCAAGATCAATATAGTTGTAGTACAGGGGGTTAGACTTCAAGACAACCGCCGCACCTACATGAGGCCAGATTTCGTTGAATGCTTCGAAGCATGCACCCGCGGCATCGGTTGCTTCGTATTTCACGCGCATACGATCAAGATCGTCGGGAATGCCACCCGCGCAAGCAATGTCAAAAAACTCTCGCCAATTGTCCAAATGACGCTTCTTCACGCCTCGCACTTTAGTTAGGGCGCTCGCCAACCGCATCTGCATGAAGGGGTTCGTCGAGACAGGAATACCCGTACCCAACTTCGAATGCCGTTCACGGGTCTGCCGAATAAACTCTTCAATACTGCCCAGGGTGAGACCAATGGCACTATTGGCCATGGTAGACGTGAACATGCCTAACCACGACAGCCGGTAAAGCGGCGTCTTGTTGATTTCCCAACCCGGGTTTTCATCGTGATAGGTCGCCATCAGCGAATGCGCTCGATACTCCGGCACGAATACGTTGTCTAGAGTTATCGATTTACTGCCGGTACCTTTCAAACCATGCACGTCCCAACTGTCCGGCACGATGGTAAAGTCGCTCCGCGGCACGACAAAGTTATAAAGACCTCCGCCCAAAATGACCCAGCTCGCGTGATCGACGCCGCTCGAAAAGGCCCAGGTTCCGTTCAGCAAGAACCCGCCCTCAACTTTTTCCCACTTACCCAACGGAGCATAAGCGCTGGAGGCACGGGCGTCTGGACCGTCTCCCCAGAACTCGTACTGCAATTGGGGATCCAAAAGGGCGATCTCAAAAGCGTGAACCGTCAGTTGCCCGCCTATCCACGCTGCCGACGGATCCGCACCCGCGATTTTCATGATGCCCTCGAAGAACGATGCAGGGTCGAGCTCCAGGCCTCCAAACTGCATCGGCGTTAGGGCGCGAAAAACGCCGGCTTGCTCCATCAGTGCGACTGACTCATGAGGCACCATGCCGAGCTCATCGGAGAGATGGCGACGGCTGCGAATCTCATCGAGAATGCCATCAACGGCTTCTAGATATCGTTGGCCTGCAGCAAGGGCACGCTCTTTGTAGGCCTCAGCCGTTGCATTAGACACGTCAAGCTGTGCAGCACTGTTCACCGCATTCATTACGATTTCCTTATTTAAGACATTCAATATTTATTAAATATATACCCGAAGCTGGGTGTTACTTGAGAAGTATCGCCTCCGACCCCGACGCGTCACCCCCTTAGGATCAGCGACTTCCAGGATTATTTAGTGAGAAAGTTCAACACCAGCTGATTAAACTCACTCATTTTTTCGTAAGGCACCCACAACCCGCATTGGCCGAAAATATGAACTTGCGAATTCCGAATAAGACTATGCAAAAACAACGCCGCTTCGTACGAGTGAGTCCGGTTTTCCCGACCCCAGATAATGAGGGTCTCACACGATATTTGATCGACCGACTTCCAAAGATCGCTGGGCGTGTGGCGCTTCGTCGACCGCCCTTCGGGCGCATTCTTTAAAAACTCAGGCTCAATGCTTGCCTCATAGCGCTCTTGAATCAGCTCGTCGGTAATAAGACTTTTGTCGTAAATGAGCTGTTCAAGATAGGTGCGCATTTTCTCGGGTGTAGGCCCCTCGCCGCTCAAATATTCGAAACTCGCTGAACGCAGAGGTCTCATACCAAACATCGATCGGCTGCCGGCAGAGCTGACCAGAATTAATCGGCTCACGACCTCGGCATACCGTATGGCCATGATCATCGCTACTGACCCGCCCGTGGCCATACCCAACACATGTGCCTGGGTCTCGCCAAGTGCACGTATCAACCCTACCATCATCTCGGCGTAAAACTCGTGCCGACCCGACTGAATGTTAGGTTTGTCGGACCCGCCATATCCGGGCAGATCAACCACCACAGTGCGGAACCTTTGGCTTAACGCCGGAACGTTACGACCAAAGTTTCCCCACCCTGTGGCCCCTGGTGCGCCTCCGTGAATGCACAGCAATAACGGCCCGGAGCCGACATCGTGATAGTGCAACTGGTAACCATTAATGGTAACGAAACGACTGGATTCGCTAGATAGGTATTTCACGGGACTCATCAGGTATCGTTAAAAAAATTTGATCAGGATTGCGGCGAAAAGCCGGACTTCTCAATCACTTCACGCCAGTACTCGATTTCACCGGCCTGGTATTTCTCCATTTCTTCCGGATTCTTGTACATCGGAGACATCGCAAAGTTACGACGCAGCGTTTCTACAACCTCTTCCTTGCTCAAGACTTTTTCGATGGCTGCGCTGAACGACTCGATTTCTTCCTTGGGGGTTGCAGCAGGTGCCCAGAGAGCCATCCACGCATTGCCACCGGCCACATTCACGCCCTGCTCGATCATGGTCTTTACGTCGGGTAACAACGGCGAGCGCTCTTCAGTGAAGACACCAAGTATTTTTACCTTGTCCCCGTGAGAGGCGATTTCGACCGCGGAGATCACGGCGGCAGGAATATGATTACCAATGAGAGCCGTTACGCTAGCGCCGTTGCTGGCAAACGGTATGACTTGCATCCCGATATCGAGCGTGTCACTAAACGTCGAGCCCACCAGGTGCGTATGGCTACCCATGGCTGCCGAACCGAACGAGGCTTCCTTGGGATTGGCTTTCACCCAGTCGACTAAATCTTGCACGGAGTCCACGTCGATATGAGGCGACGCCGCGAGCCCCAGCGGATAGGAAGTTAGCGTTGCTACGGGAACGTAATCGGTGATCATGCTGTAACCACGCTCCTTCGCGTCGTACATGATCTCGCGAAAAATTGTGCTCGAGTGCGGCGCCAGCAAATAAGTGGTGCCATCGGGCGTTGCTTTCGCAAGAGATCGGTTGGCGATCAGCGCATTACCTCCAGGGCGGTTCTCCACCAATACCGTGCGATTCAGTTCGCTTCCCAAATGGGTTGCCACAAAGCGCGCGAGCAAGTCGGTTGCGCCACCCGCGCCGTAACCGACGATGATCCGAATCGGCCGTTCATCGGCATGGACTGGGCCGGTTAATAAGCCGGCCGACACTGCAAAGGTAAAAGCTAATCCGCCCACCCATTTTTTCATTACTACTCTCCTTTAGATTGAAAATCTCTCAGCTCTTCTGAGAATCGGGGTTCGACGCGGCAAGCCGCCTGGCTTGCCCTGATAGGAATCGGAGCATATGCGCGTGAAAATCATCCGCTCTTTCGATCATCGTCCAATGACCGCAATGTCCAAACAAAATCAGATCCGCATTAGGAAACGCTTCCGCTCCTGCCAGCGCATCCTCCGGAGGATTAACACGGTCTTCACGGCCATATATAAACAATGTTGGCACCAGGCAGTTTTTGGCTTTTTCGTAGTCAAAGGGCGAGAGCTGTTTGATCTCTTCACGCTTTCTCGTTGCCTCCAAATGACGTGCGTATGCCCCCGGGCGCTCGGCCATCTTGACGCGAAATTCAACCAGACGATCGGTCAAGATGCGAGGATCATTGACTAAATGTTCCATCGCTCTCCGCACAAGCTCGCGGGAGTACGGCACGGCCTGGCCGCGAGACGTTTGGTTCGGCGCGAACCGCGACCCATGCTGCCAAAGTGCACCGCCTGTACCAATGACGATGTTGCCCAAGACGCGTTGCGGGTAATTCATGGCCAAATCAGCGCTAACCATACCGCCGAGCGAGTTTCCAATGAACCACGCCCGCTCGATCTCAAGGTAGTCCATCAGCCGGAGAATCATCTGCACATGGTTTGGGCGCCAGGGCTCGACTTCAGGAGGAGTTTCCGTCCACCCATACCCGTAGAGATCCGGAGCAATCACCCGATACCCGGCTTCAACCAACACGGGGATGGTCAAATAGAAGTTGGCGGCAGCGGTAATGCCAATCGCCGAGCCATGGACAAGCACGACTACTTCCCCGTCGCCCGAGCCTTCGTCCAGGTAATGAATGCGCTCGCCCGGACGAGTGTTGGCCCAATGTGAATCGAAGCCAAAGTACTCGCGGATGATATCCGGCGTTATGCTGGCGTTTCTTTCTGGCATGTTTACCTCGCTACTTCCAGCTCGCAAAGGCGACGCCGGTTACCAGGGAGTGAATGGGCATGTAGTCGATCACATGTGCCTTTCTATCCATCGCGGCGGCTACCGTAATCCAGGCCCGTATCTCTCCTGTCCCCGACTTCAAGCTTTCGCAGGGAAAGGTAAATAAGTGCTCCAGCGCCGCCACGTTGTTATTTTCTATTTGTTCCAACACCCAACGATCGAGCACAACGTCGATGTCCCCTCGCTTCATGCCGGATACCGGCGGATAATGACTTAAGCCACCTGAGGCGCAGATCGCAATTTTTTCAGGACGATCGGCAAACGCTTTCTGAATCGCCCGCCCAAGGTCGGCGCAGCGTTTCCCGTTCGGGAGTGGCTCAAAATACTCGTTCATGAACACGCAAATAACGGGAATTTCACCCGTGGGATCTAGCTCCGGCGCGATGCGTGCGGCCATATGAGAGAGTCCATAACCCTCCCGGCCCACCGGCTCAAATCGGGCAACATTAGCGATGTCGAACCCCTGGTCAATCAAACTTTTAAGCAAGTAACGTGAAAGTTGGACGTGATTCTTTACATAGACCTTGCTGCGCTCGGCAGTAGGCTTATCCCACTCGTAACCGGTGCGTCCCCACATGGGCTCGGCACCTGTATAGATGGCAAATGTAGGCATGTTAGATGCGTTGAACACATCGTTTTGATCATCGCCCACGATCACAATTGCATCCGGTTTGTACGCCTGGACTTCCTTTCTTAAGGCATTGAAACCTTCATGAATCCGGCTGTAGAGGCTTCTGCAAAGATCAAGGCTTTCGAATTCTTCTTTAACTGCGGGGTAACGCTCGATGACACCCGGCGACAGATTTTTTGCCATCTCACGCCAAACCTCAGGCGGACGAAACATCCCGGCTGCATGCGAGCAAGCCAATCCAAGCTCTATCATTTTTTAGTCACTCATTAAACTTCGAAAAACGCTCGACGATTTCCGTCAAGAATTCCCGTGCAATGCGGAGTTTTTCTGGACCCATATCGTTGAGCATTTGCGCCGAAAATTGCTGCGCACGCTCGCGCAGTAATTCTCGCTTCGCATTCCCCGCCGCCGTCAGTGTGTACGCTCCATCGGATTGGTACTGAACCAAGCCTGCGGTGCGCAAGCGCCCCACGCTCTCGCGGGTATTGACCTCGTCGGCGAATATCTGGTTGGCCAGCTGCTGCATCGTGGCAGGTGACGCATGCAAGATCGCCAAGATGCGCGCCTCTAACGCAGTGAGGCCGACGCTGTGACGATGCACCTCGAAACTTCTTGACAGACTCTCCTGTGCACTACGCAACAACCGCATTACCCGATAAGCCCCAACATTCGCGTCGACACACCGTTCGCTGACTCCGCTGTCGCCGGTGTCGTAGCGTGCGTAGTCCTGCAGGGCCGCATAACGTCCTTGCGCGAATAGCAGGGGCTTGCCCTCATGGACGTCGTACTCTCGCACGCGCCCCACAATAATGATGTGATCGCCGCCGTCGTAGGTCGTCTCCAGATCGCAGGAAAGATGCGCCACCACGCCGTTCAACACGGGCACCCCGTGGCTGTCCTCACGCCAGGCCACCGCATCAAACACATTTTCACCGGACATGGCAAAGCGATTTGCCAGCTCTAATTGATGCTCAGCCAGAATATTGACGACAAAGTGTGGCGCGCCTGCAAAGGTAGACGCACGACGTGAAGCCTTGCGCACCGACCACAAGATGAGGGGCGGCTCCAGCGAGACCGAGGAAAACGAGTTCGCTGCCATGCCCTCATAAGCGCCCTCGTGCGCGACGGTAATGACCGTGACGCCCGTTGCGAATTGCCCCAAACAGCGGCGCAATGGGGCGACCTCGTGGGGTGCTGTCTTGGTCGGCGTACTTCCTTGCTCTCCGGCACCTGTAGCAGCAACCACTGCCTCTGCCGGCGACTCTACATTGCTCATTGTTTTCTCCCAGTACACGCCACCCGGACTGCTCCGGCTCGTGACCCTAAACACTCGCCCAGCGAAGTGAGGCGGCTCGTGCTTGCCGACCCGTGCGCCACCGAATCAGCGGGAAAGCCATCCCTGCGCTCGCTGTTTCCAGCCACCGTTACGGTCTCGTGCATTCCTACCCCGGTCGCATAATTAACTATTATTTAATATGCTAAATACTTTAAGAAATGACGTCAACAAGTTTGTGTGCAGAATAAGCAGCCGTTACAACTCGCCGTCCATCGAGCAGGTTACGGAGGACCCGTCAGCACGGCCCTCACGCGTGGCGTATTCTTAGCAAGCCAAATCTCTTGCCCGCGGTGCGCTCCCTTCGGGTATCAGGAAATTTAGCCTAAGGGGGAGGCGCTCTCATCGTGGGTGCTCGCCGGACACCAACCGCATGCGCCGCTAACAGGAGCGCACTCAAGCTCGACACTCGGGGGTCGATTGGCGCGCAGTTGCGCTACGACTGCGTAAGCCGAACGGGTAGCATTTCAAGCCGGAAGAGTAAGGCGTACGATGTCAGATGTTATGCGTGGCGTGCAAACCTGACCATCGCCCCATCTGAAGAAGGGTAGAGGTCGATAAGAGCTATACGTCTTAGAGATACAACTTGGATCACATGAGCTCTACGTTGAGGCCCAAGCGAGGGCCACCTGGAGTTGGGCCGTACAATGACCAGCGCTAGCGCCAACAACCGTCGAATTCATGGTTTAGCGGATGAGCCGTCGCAGGCGCTACCGATGCCGGTGGCAAATGTGGGATGCTTACATTCTAATTTCTTTAACCACCCACTGCTGACTTTCAGGCTGATATTCCACATCCATTTGGTAGTAAGTTCTTACCTTGGCTCGAAACTCGTTCTCTGCGTCAACGTAACTGGAGATATTAAACACGCACGGCCGATATGCCCGCGCCAACACCTGCTCGTTACCAACCGCGGGGAACCTGGCTGACCCCGGTGAGAGCAAAACCCTTTTCAGAAGCTCTGTACTTGCCGCATAGGCGTGCTGCGAATCCTTGCACAGACGCTCGTGGCTTTCGTTTTCCGCCAGCTCCATTTTGAGGGGCTCGACATGCTGGGGCACGGTCGGCTGAACTACGGCCGCCGGCCGAAGACCGGTGTATACAAATACGACAAAGACAGCCAGCAAACCGACAGCGAATACGTTTCTCATAACGCACCCCGCTACTTGAGTAAAGCTAGATTACATGAGTGGTAATCTGTTGTGAATGCTTTGGAATTCGCGTTAACCCGCAGACGGCAGCTAGGTTTATCCCTAGGGCGGGAGATTCCTGTTAAGCAGCGCCTATTGCTTTACTCCTGATGCGCTGATGTTCATCCCGGGCCTGAAGCAATGTGCGCCGGGCATTACGGTCGGCTTAAATTTAGCCTGCCGACGGCGTCCCACGATCCACATGAGCCCTCGCAGGGGGTGTCCGGTCGCTACCAAGTGCCCCGATGAATGTACCTACTCAGGTAGAGACCCTTTTTGATGAGCCATAACTACAACAGGAAGCCTAACCATCACGCGTTTGAACAGACGCCGTTCAGGGCATAGCGCAGCTCCCAGGGGAGTGGCTCTGACTAAACCAACGCTCGTCTGGCTACCTTTTCGGTGCGTTTTATGCTGGATCTTCTCACCGTTATTTCAAACTGAAGGCCTCTTGAAGGGTGCACTGAGCGTGCACAACCAGCGTTACCTCAATCCGCGCCCGACGCCTCCATGAGAGGTTGTTTCAGCTCGAGAACGGTAAGGAGTGAAGTATGAGACTTGCACGCATTTTCGTCTTTACCTCGACTGCAGTGATTGCCTGCTCGGCATTTGGGCAAAGTGTTGTCGGTGAGCAGGCAAGTTATCCAACGGATGACGACGCTCTGCGGAGCCCTTATCAAGTAGTCGACAACCGAGTGACAGGCCAGCCGCTGCCGGTTTCCATCGTAGGAGAAAACGCAAACTACCCCGTCGGTATCGACAACACGCCCGGCATTCTTCTCCAAACCGCGATGATGCAAGATGCACCTCCAGACGCGATGGGAGAACTGGCGGACTATCCTCCTAGAACCCTGCTGGGAAGACAACAGCAGATGTCATTACTGCGCTAACTGAACCAATCCTGGTTTTGACCGAGCGCAGCGCCGAGGCTCTTCGTTTGCGGTGATTGAGATGAGGTTCCGCTCCACTGCCGCTCGGTCGACAACGACACTCTCCCCACCACCTGCTCGTGACGTCCGCTCGGCGCGTGTTACGGCACCAACTCCTGAGCCTGCCTTTGCTCCCAGGCGAAGCTCTTGGAAATCGCGGATAATTCCTGGCTTCACGAGCAGTTAGGGGTTAAGGCGTGGCAGCAACTCAAGGCAGTTCGAATCCAGGTTTTCTTTTTGTAGGGCTGGCGGGTTTTTCGGCCATGACGAGTATGCGCATCTGCGACGCCTTGCTGCCGGAACTTGCCACAACCTTCGAGGTCACGCCGGGTGTTGCAGCAGCGGTAATCTCCGGGTTTGTTGTGGCCTATGGGATACTGCAGCTGGTCTATGGGCCTTTGGGCGATCGGTATGGCAAAGAGCGCGTGATCGGCTATGCGGTACTGGCCTCCGTACTCATCAACGTGGCACTCATATTCGCACCCACGCTAGGTATGTTGGTGTCCTTGCGAGTACTTGCGGGCGCTGCGGCGGGCGGAATCATCCCGCTTTCGATGGCGCACATTGGCGACTCGGTACCCTATGCCATCCGGCAAAGCGTCCTGGCGCGCTTTCTATCGGCGGTGATCCTGGGCATGATTTCTGGGCAATGGGTGGGAGGCCTCATCGCCGACTATGCCCCTTGGCGCATTGCATTCGTGCTGATGACGATTCTGTTTGCCGCGTCAGGCTATGTTTTCTTGCGGCATACCGAACGAGCTCCCGTTCCCGTGTCCCAGGGCGAGCCGCAACGCGCAATAGCGCAAATGGCCAATGTGTTCAAAGTGCCTTGGGCTCGCGTCATTTTATTTGCGGCACTGATAGAAGGCGCCTTCGTCTTTAGTGCCCTTACCTTCATCCCTACCTATCTGCACCTGTCGTTCGCGGTACCACTCACCGTCGGCGGGGCTATTGTGGCAGCCTTTGGGATCGGAGGACTCGTGTATGCGTTTGGCGCGCGTCGGCTCCTCGATCGTATCGGCGAAACTGGTCTGCCCTGGGTGGGCGGTGCCTTGCTGGGAGTCGGCTTTGCGATGCTGGTGTTTGCAAATCACTGGGGCTGGTCGCTTCCGGCATGTTTTTTAACTGGCCTGGGTTTCTATATGCTGCACAATACCTTGCAAGCCAACGCCACGCAGATGGTGCCCGAGGTCCGCGGGACGTCGATGTCGCTGTTTGCGTGCTCGCTGTTCCTGGGTCAGTCTGTGGGTATCGGATCTGTCTCGGCACTGGCCGACCAACTGGGCATCGCGGCAATTTTCGTCGCCAGCATGGTGGTCTTACCCTTGCTGGCCGTGTGGTTTGCGCGCAAGCTTCAACGGCGGCATACTGCCGCTCAACGCGAAGCCATGTGAATGGTTAGCCGCTGAGTTGAAAGCCAAACCCCGCAGGGCGCACAGTTTGGCTAGGCAGTAGCCTTACCGGCAGTAGTCGCATAACGACCAACAACGGGTGAATATGTTGCAGGACCTCGACCACGACTTCGCTCAGATCAAGCTCCACCCTATCCATGAGCAGGATCCTCGACGGGCTCCACGCCCCACTCACGCTGAACTAGCGAAACTCGACGAAGCCGCCGAGCATATTGTCGTAGAAGGCGAAGGTCTTAACATCTATTGGCGCGTGTTCGGTAATGGGCAACCTTTGCTTCTCGTGCATGGGGGCCATGGGAGCTGGATGCACTGGGTGAAAAACGTCGCGCACCTGGCGAAACATTACAAGGTGCTCGTGCCCGATCTACCCGGATTTGGTCAATCCGACGACTTCGATCTTGACCCACGCGACCCTACCCGCCTTCACCGTGCCGTCGATCTCGTGATTGCCAATTTGCATGCTTTGCTGGGCAAAGAGGCGCAATTGGGCATCGCGGCGTTTTCGTTTGGCTCCCTCCCCGCAAGCGAGATCGCTATCCGCCACCCAGGCGTTCGTAGTCTCGTGCTGATCGGGCCAGCCGGCCACGCCACAGGCCAGCGTCCCCGACCCGACATGGTCAATTGGCGCGTCGATAATCGGGCCGAACGCCGCGCCGCGCTGCAGTTCAACCTGCGCGTGTTTATGTTGCACCGCGCCGATAGCATCGACGAGCTGGCGACCGATGTGCATGAATACTCCTGCTCTACAACCCGGTTCCGCAGCAAAGAGGTATCGCTCTCCCCCACCTTAGAGCCGATATTGAGCAAATTCACACGGCCAGTTCTGTTTTTATGGGGCGAGCACGATGTCACGGCACGCCGGCCTGCGGAGCTTGGCCAGCGATGGTGCGCACAACGTACAGATCGCGCCTGGGAGCTGATCCCCGATGCTGGACATTGGGTACAATATGAAGCCGCCGACGCGGTTAACACCAAGTTGGCGCACTGGTTTAGCAAGACCCTGAAGCAGCCAAACGCGTCTAGCGAAAGAAGCTGAGTGACTGGGTGCGCCGCACCTGCGCCAAGGGTTCGAGGTTGCCATGGATCTTGTCAGACTTGCGCAACCTAAAATGTTCATGTTATAGTGTCGTTCTTTCAGCGCCCGTAGCTCAGTTGGATAGAGTACTTGGCTACGAACCAAGGGGTCGGAGGTTCGAATCCTTCCGGGCGCGCCAGAATTCCTTACCAAATTCAAGCACTGAGAGCCGTCTAGACCGTCAAGGGCTAGGCGGTTTTTTTATTGGGTGCGAACTAACCTAGTCCGTTGTTACATCTTTCCATCTTAGACCTCCATCGCTTCAAGCTGGATCTTGCGTAAAGACCACAAAAGATCCGTGGAGTCTTCTTCCTCGTAGCCGCTAACTGCACAATTCTCCGGGAAGCCATCCTACCCCCGTGCGTTGCGCTGATGAGCAGACCCGGCTTCGACCCAGAAACGGCCGCACGACTCGTATCAGTCTAGCCGCCACGCCGAATAGAGTCCGGTCCAAAGCAAGAAACCTAAGCTCGGGATGTTGAACGGCAGTACTTACATCCATGTGACAACCGTTGCAGCCAAGCCAATGCAACATGCGAAAAATTGAAGCTGCGCTCAAAAACGTACTGACCTATACCGTATGGATCCTTACTATCGTTCTAATTCTTGACACTGTGCCTATCAAAGCCGCCCGCTGATGGTGGGAAAGTGAGAAACAAAAAACCGATCCGCGACGCAGTTTGACCTGAGAACGATGCCGAATCTTGTAGTACACGCGACCGCTCGCAGACCCCTTTCGAAGGAGGAAAAGAACCATGAAGTTTCGCAGAATCGACGTTCACCACCATGTCATACCAAAATTCTACGAGGAGGCGATTATGGAGGCGGGGGCCGGCCCCACTCGGGGCGCCTATCCCGAGTGGTCACCGGAACTGGCAATCGAGGTGATGGATGCCAATGATATTGCTACCGCCATCACGTCGGTCGTGCCGGGGGTTCATTTCTTACCGCCCGAGAAGGCACGCGACATGGCGCGACGTTGCAACGAGTTTTCCGCCGACCTCGCTCAACGGTGGCCGGACCGCTATGGTGCGTTTGGTTCTGTGCCCATGCATCGCGTTGATGATGCGATCAACGAGATCGATTATGCCCTGAACACGCTTCAACTCGACGGACTATGTATGCTGTCGAGCTACGGGGACAAGTATTTGGGGGATGCCGAGTACGATCCGGTGCTGGATAAACTGAATAGTGAAGAAGCGGTTGTATTCATCCATCCGTTCAATTCCGCGCAACAACTTCCCGGCTCGGGTCAGAAGATCAACCTGCCGTATCCTGCGTTCATGATCGAGTACCCCTTCGATACTACGAGAATGGCAGCGCACCTTATTCTTTCCGGCGCAATCGAGCGGTTTCCAAAAATAAAATTCATTCTTGCTCATGCAGGCGGCACCCTCCCCTTTATTGCGTGGCGCATCTATTGTTGCCAGATGGTGAGCCCACACTTTCCAAAACTAACTTATGAAAAGGTGTTAGAGGGCGTTCGTCACTTCTGGTACGACACCGCCATGTCAGCCGGCCCCGAAATGATCTCCTGCCTTCGCGAGGTGGCCGGGGCAGACAAGGTAGTCTTTGGCAGCGATTGGCCCTTGGCGAATGCGACAGCCACAGCTGAATGTACCAAGAACTTATCGCCGGAAGGGTTTTTAACCGCGACACAGGCAGCGGCCGTCGGAAGAGAGAATGCGTTGAAGCTATTTCCCCGGCTGGACAGATAGTTTAAGGCTGCTGATTCACATCCAACGAGGAGACACCATGTTTATTCGCACGTTAGCCGTAATCAGCGCACTAGCATTTCCCTTCGCAACACAGGCTGCCGATTTTCCCCTCAAGGACAAAACAATAAAAATAGTTGTCCCATTTCCCGCCGGGGCATCTACCGATACATTAGCGCGCATCGTGGGTGGAAAGCTTGCCGAGCGATGGGGAACGACTGTTATTGTTGAGAACAAGGGAGGAGCGGGAGGAAATGTTGGTACTGCTATGTTCGCCGAAGCGCCACCCGACGGGTATACGCTGTTAGTGACACCACCGTCCCCGCTGGTTATTAACAAGAACCTATACTCGTCACTTTCTTTCGACCCTGACACATTCGTTCCTATTACCATACTAGCCACAGTACCCACCGTACTGACGGTTCGTCCAGACTTAAAGGAAGCGGCTAATGTCGAAGCGTTAATAGAATTCGCCAAGCAGAATCCAGGGAAGCTGAACTATGCTTCACAAGGCCAAGGAACAACCTCCCATCTGACAGCCGAAATGTTCAAGGCCAAGGCCAGTGTTGATCTCGTGCATGTTGCGTATAAAGGTGCGGCCCCGGCATTAACGGACTTGATGGGCGGGCACGTCGATCTTATGTTCGCCAACCTGGCTTCAGCTTTAGAGCCTATTAAAGCGGGAAGGCTCAAAGCACTTGGTGTCGGAAGTGCAAGCCGAACACGACTCCTGCCAGACGTTCCTGCGCTGGCAGAAGAAATCCCGGGCTTTGTATCGGAGACTTGGATAGGAATGGTGGCACCTGGTGGCACCCCCAAGGAAGTGGTTAGCACGATTGCACAGGAGGTACAAGCGGTCTTGCAACTGCCCGAGGTCGTGGCTCAAGTGTCGGCCCTCACTGCCGATCCTGTAGGTTCCAGCCCCGACGAGACTGCGAAGTTTATTCAGGAAGAGCGCGAACGTTGGGGCGAGGTTATACGATCGGCTAAGGTAACCATTCAATAGTGTCATGCTCACCCGGCGCTCTGGCAAGCACTGGCGTACCCAAAGCCAATTCAATTCGAGCACAACCATATCCAGGCCAAATGCGCTACGCGATTGCACCGTTGCTGGTTGATCAGCGTGGCGTCCCGTCAACCGAAGTTTGATTCATGGCGCATGTAAATTCGGCGCATGCAAGGAAGGTGAACAAGGGGGTTGCTCTACATCGAGCCAACCCCCTTAAGCTTTTGCGAGCTTCATACTGCAATGCAACGCGTTAAGGATTTCAGCGCGTCTAAGATCGTGCCGGTCGAGGCACCGCGGTGTGCTACTGCCTGTATTTGCACATACAGCTCTGGACGGAGAAAACCTGTTAATACCGTCGTGCGGGGCGGAAACGGCGGTCGAACGTTGGCGCCGTATCCATTGTTGAATGGCTGATAGTGCCGCCAGTCGCTAAGCCCGTTGGTGGTTCTCACGATATCGTCCTGCTGCAATCCCGCTGCTTCGAGCAAGGCGTGAACTTGCTGCCATGCTGTGCGCGTTTGCGCTTCCGCTGAACCTCCTTCAAGCTCTGCGTTGCCGCATTGCGCCCCGATGTGCAGTTCGTCGCCCACCAGAACCGCAGGCGACATAAAGTTAAACAAGGAAGTGGCCCCGCTTGCGTCAACCGGTGCTCCTCCTCCCTTGACACAATACGCGACCAGATCTACCCATGCTGCTGTATCTCGTAGCGGAGCGATCCACAACGACCCACATGGGCCGTTAGTTTGAAACCTGGCCCGAACCGCCCGCTCGACATGCTCTGCGACCTGAGGGTGGGCTATCGAGACGTCTAGGGCAACGACGTCGGTCAACGCCATGTCCGCGGCCTCTAGGCGACTTGCCAATCGGTCAAAAGCTGACTCGACTTGGTCGGCTACACCAGCCGCGACGTTGCTCGGTTCTGCTGAGATATACCGGCCCGTCGTAGAGGATACGCTTCTGCCGCTGTCGCCCAGTTGAGTGCGTACTGATACCTCTGCGTCTATCTCCACCGCTGCATGGGGCAGCGGAAACCCATAGGATCCTCGAACATAGACTCGCTCGATGAGGTCTGGATACCGCTCGGCGATGAGACGTTCAAACGCTGCTATGTCACGTGTGTCGTTAACAAACGCGCGAAGACAGGTTACACCTCGAACGGACGCGTTGAGCAACTCAAGCACCGTTTCCAAGTTGGAAAACGCGCGCTCGGCTTGGTCGGCCAGATCAATTAGCCCAGGGCTTGTACCAGCCAGACGTCGATGTGCATCGGTGCCGGCAATGGCGCCCACGTAGACTTTATCTGCAACCCGGGCGGCATGCGAAAAGTGCGCGATGGGTTGCATCAAGCGTCCGGTCTCTATTACGTCTTTTGCCACGTTGCTGTCCTTGTGTACATTCTAGATTGTCTGCACATTCAGTTTGCTTGCTCTAGCATCTGAATTCTTGCCGTCAATTCCTGCGAGAGCTCTTGAACTGCGATCGGCAGTAGACGATCTTCTCGGACCAACACTATCGTTCGCCCTTCTCGTAGGTTGCGATCCTTCAAGCGCACGGCCGCTACCTCCCCCCGGCGCAGCTCCTTTGAAATTGCCAAGTACGGTAACACCGTCAGGTCAATCCCCACGCGAGCATACGAGAGAAAGGCTTCGATGGAATTG
>CAZMVM010000030.1:0-26178 GCA_964569785.1 uncultured Pigmentiphaga sp.
ATTCACTTGCTGCTTCCACTGCGATGCTATAAGTGCGCTTTCAATTAGCCGAGCGTAGATGTTTGCCGGCCATGACCCTCGGCCACGCAACCAGAGCAGGCCTCTGTTGAGGTTTGCGGAACGCTAGGTGGGATGCTTGCGGCAGGTCTTAGAAGACTGCAGCGATAGGCGGTGTAACTTATTGATTTTAGTTTATGGTGCCCAGGGCCGGAGTTGAACCGGCACGCCTTGCGGCGGGGGATTTTGAGTCCCCTGCGTCTACCAATTCCGCCACCCGGGCTTGCGGGTTAGGGCCCGAGCATTCGAGCACCGCGACAGGAAAGAACGCGATTATAGCGAGTGTTTTAGAATTGTTCAACAATCTTTAAGCACGCGCAAGACCTAACCCGATAGGCTGACGGCTTGCGCCTGCTGCCCCTTTACGAGCCCGACGATGCATTGCATGATGCTCGATCCACATGACCCGCCGTAGGCGTGCCACTCACCTTCTCCCTCCGTCCCGTATATAAAGTCAGATATTTGTTCGTAGTTTTCTGGAAGCATCTGTGGCATCGGTAAGAATAAGGTTTCGATACCCGCTGATTGGGTTGTTGGTGCTCGCTCTGGCCGCGTGGGCTGCATTTAGCTGGTGGCGCGGGGCTGAGGTGCCGGCATGGCAGGTCACCGCTCACCCCTTCATACAAAGCGTGGTGGCTACCGGGCGCGTGTATACGCCTACCCGGGTGCGCATCGGTGCTGAATTGACGGCGACGGTTAAGGCTCGCCACGTGAGAGAAGGAGAGCTGGTTACGAGCGGGCAGATATTACTGGTGCTCGACGATGCGACGACGCTCGCACGCGTACGTGAGGCAGAAGCCGCTCTACAACACTTGATTGAAACTGCACGGCCTCAAGCACAAGCCGAGTTGCAGCAGGTGGAACAACAATTGATTCAAGCGCAGCGGGAAGCCGTGCGCCGTCGATCATTAGTGGCCTCGCGCGCAATTGCCCGCGAAGCGCTAGAACAAGCCGAACAAGCGGTCGTGGTTGCGCGTAGCCAGGCGGAACAGGCTCGCTTGAAGGCAGCTGCGTTGGCACCTGGCCAGTCGGAAGAAAGAATATTACGCGAACGCTTGGCAGCCGCGCGTGCCGAGCTCGGCAAAACGATAATACGTGCGCCCTTTAGCGGCTTAGTCCTCAAACATTCGGTGGAGCCTGGGGATGTCGTGCAGCCGGGAGAAACACTGTTGGAAATCGCGAGCCAGAGCGACATACAGATACAGCTTCCTCTCGACGAGAAAAACCTGGGCCTCGTCGCTCTGAATCAAGAAGCTATCTGTATTGCCGAGGCCTTCCCCTCCCGTCCATTTCCAGCACGGGTCACGTTTATTGCTCCTAGTGTGGACCCGCAACGGGGGACGGTAGAGGTACGTCTTACTCCGATCGAACCAACAATTTACCTGGTACCCGACATGACGGTTTCGGCAACCATAGCAACCGGATATCGAGACGATGCTTTGGTCATTCCGGACGACACCTTGATAGACCCTTCCGGACAGCAGGCCCACGTGCTCGTCGTGCGCGATGGCGTCGTCGAGCGAGTGGGCGTACAGTTGGGCATGCGGGGCACAGCACAGTCAGAGATAACTTCCGGATTAAACGCAGGCGATTGGGTACTTCGAGACACGACGATTGCCCCCGGACGCCGAGTGCGCCCGGTTCCCGCACTACCCTCCCCACATGGGATGGATGGCAATGTGGGCGAAGCCCTGTCAGGGCTCTAGCCCTGCGGAGTTCTTCGCGCGTTGGCGTGCCACATACTTCGGTCTGACTTGCTCTGACAGGCCGTTACTCTGAACATTTAAAAATGTGGGTCGAATCTACCCTAGCTCTTCGTTTCTTACAGCAACAGCGCACCCACACCCTGCTCATCCTCATTGGAGTGGCGGTGGGAGTCGCTGTCATCGTGTTTATTACCGCGCTCATCACCAGCCTGCAAAGAAACATCATCGAACGCACCTTGGGAGCGCAACCCCATGTGCGCGTGGAACCCCCGACCCAGGTCAACCTGATAGCGGGCACCCCGCCGGGTGTGGTGCGTCTGGTTCAGGAGGACATGCGTCCCCAATCATTGCGCTCAATTAACAACTGGCCGCAGATGCGCGCCGTGTTGGACGGTTTACCGCAGGTCAAAGCGGTTTCGCCCGTGGTGTCGGGTCCCGCTTTTGCCCGTCGCGGAGAGGCGACACGCTCAGTTGCGTTGATGGGAATAGATCCCAACCGTTACGATCAGGTGATTCCGCTGCGAGACGCGATGATCGCGGGTCAACTCGCGGTCGGGGCGGGTGACGCCTTGGTTGGCTCCCAGTTGGCCGTCGACCTGGGGCTGCGAATCGGAAGCAAATTCCGTCTGGAAGCCGGCGACAGTCGGGTTGCTGTGGTCAACGTTGCCGGGATTTTTCAGCTAGGTCTCAGAGAGCTTGACGCGCGCTACGTGTATACCGATCTCAAGCAAGCGCAGTCATTGCTCGATCTGCCGGGCGGCGTCACCGTCATAGACGTCGCTTTGTATGATGTCTTCGAAGCGCAAACGGCTGCCCATCGCATTGGTCGCCTAACCGGCCTCAAAGCCGAGAGCTGGATGCAAACGAACGCTCAGCTTCTCAATGCGCTCACCTCGCAGAGTCTGGCCACCAGGATGATCAGTTTTTTTGTGGGCGTGTCCGTCGTCTTTGGCATTGCCAGTGTGCTTGCCATCAGTGTCGTGCAGCGTACCCGCGAGATCGGAATTTTGCGCGCCATTGGCACCCGCCGCAGCCAGTTGCTTCTGGTGTTTCTCATTCAAGGCGGAGTGGTGGGGATGATAGGCGCCTTCATCGGCAGTGTGGCGGGATGGGGATTGATGTGGGCCTTTAATCAATTTGGTCCGCGTCTTTTTGAGATTACCATGCCGCCGCTGCTCATCCCATTTGCCATCCTGGGCGCTGGCCTCAGTGGCCTGCTTGCAGCTGCTGTCCCGGCTTCACGTGCTGCCCGCCTCGACCCGGTGGATGCAATTCGCTATGTTTGATCCCGCTCCGCCTTCAGCCCCGCTTGTCCCGGTACTCCAGCTTATCCGGGTTCGCAAGTCCTACAATGTTGGAGCTCCCAATGAAATTGAAGTTTTACATGGGATTGACCTCACCCTCCCACATGGCGCCTTCACGGCCTTGGTAGGCCCTTCGGGATCGGGCAAAAGCACGCTGCTAAACCTGATCGGCCTGCTTGATCGTCCCACTCAGGGCGAACTATACCTACTCGGCCTTGCGACTCAGCAACTCGAGGACGATATCAGAACGCGGTTGCGGGGCCAACACATTGGCTTCGTGTTTCAGTTTCACCACCTCATTAATGCGTTTACCGCTCTGGAAAACGTACTCATGCCCTTAATGGTTGCATCGGGAAGGCCGACGCGAGAACAGCAGGATCGTGCCCTGCATTTACTGTCAGCGGTCGGATTGAGTGGATTAGAAGGCAGAAGGCCGAGCGAACTGTCTGGCGGACAGCAACAGCGCGTGGCAATTGCTCGGGCCTTGATCGCAGAGCCCTCACTCTTACTTGCCGATGAACCCACGGGCAACTTGGATACACGTACGGCTGGCGAGGTCTTTGACCTTTTCCGGAAGGTGAACGAGGAGCTGAATTGCGCCGTTCTTATCGTGACGCACGACCCCCGGCTATCGGCAAAATGTGACTCGACCATTACGCTCGTAGACGGTCAGATTGCGCAGGACACTGCACCCGCATGAGCTGACAAATTCCTGACGCCCGGATCGAGGCGGTCGGGCAGGGCGTTGAGCATCCCTGACCCCGCCTCGCCAGCAAGTACATCATTTAATGGTTTGGTTCGAGGGCCTACGTAGGTGTCGATGTACCGACACTTTTCAACCCACACGTTGCGAAGTCAGCGCCAATCACAGGGCTCTACAGCGTGTAAATCCGATCGCGCATGCACGACACGACGTTTCGCCATGCCTCGCGTGGTGCGGCCGAGCGTGTTACTCTGCCCCTTCACTTTTGAAGGAGTATTACCATGGCACAAGCCGCCGCTCGACACATTCTAGTCGACGACGAAAACCGCTGCCTTGAGCTGAAGCAAGCCATCGAAAATGGCGCAGATTTTGCCCAGCTAGCGCGCGAAAACTCTCGCTGCCCATCAGGCAGAAACGGAGGCGATCTGGGCACCTTTGGTCGGGGCGAAATGGTTCCCGAGTTTGACCAAGTCGTGTTTAGCGCCCCCGTGGGTGTCGTTCAGGGCCCGGTACGCACGCAGTTCGGCTATCACCTTGTCGAGGTAACTAGCCGCAATGACTAAGCGCTGACGTATCGCGCTTAGTAACTCATGAGCAAGCGCCCGGCCAACGGTAACGGGCTTGCTCCTTCACAGCACTTAGCCGTTTGCGCACGCTGCCTGCCCGCCGCGTTGCACTGTCACCGTTTCCCCAAAACAACCGTAATTTACGACAGCGTTATAGCGCAATAAACGCCAAGGCCAGCCTACGCTGGTGTGCCCTCCGGTCAGCACGTAACGATGCAACGGAGCTCGCACTACAAATCGTTGTCACACTCCCCCCTCCTGATACGTCTTTATAGGTAAGACACCGTCCCTGAGCGTAGCCACTCAACTTCGCGATCAGGCGGGCGTCATTACCCACATTGACTTATTCATTGCAAAGGAAGGGAATGATGGCTAACGTACGAATCAATCCTTACAAAGCGTCCCCCCAGGCATATCAAGCGATGCTAACGCTGAACGAGCAGGCTGAGAGCTGCGGGCTCGAACGAAGCCTGCTCGAGTTGGTGAAAATTAGAGCGTCTCAAATCAACGGTTGTGCTTTCTGCCTGCACATGCATGTTAAAGACGCGAGAGCACATGGTGAAAGTGAAATTCGCCTGCACTTGCTGGCTGCCTGGCGGGAGTCGTCGTTATACACACCCCGCGAAAGAGCTGCCCTTCAATGGACAGAAGCACTTACACGTCTGGCAGATAATCAAATTCCCGCAGCGGCATACGAGGAGCTAGCCCAACATTTTTCTGACCAGGAACAAGTAGATTTGACTTTGATGATCAACGTGATCAACAGCTGGAATCGTTTTGCCGTTGGTTTTCATGTGCAGCACCCTGAGGAGTAACAACCTACATGGATCAACCTGCCCTCACCGTCGGCCCCATCTTCGCAAGCTCTGACGCCGACTTCGAATCCCATCGGCGCCATTTACTGGGCTTAGCCTATCGAATGTTGGCCTCGTGGTCGGAAGCCGAGGATATTGTGCAAGAGGCAGGGTTGCGCTGGTTACACGTTTGTCATGAGGAGGTGCGGGCGCCCCGTGCCTTCCTCGTCAGCATGGTTACCCGTCTCTGTCTCGACCATTTGCGACTCGCTCGAGTACGTCGTGAAACGTACGTCGGTTTGTGGCTACCTGAGCCCCTACCAAACGCCGAGGCGTATGTAGAACCGAATGCGCCTTGGGGCAGTGACTTATCGGTCGCGATGCTTCTTCTGCTGCAGCGCCTCACTCCTCCTCAACGCGCCGCCTTTTTGCTGCATGATATCTTCGACGTTCCGTTCGCCGACATTGCCGAAATACTTGAATGCAGTGAAGCCGCGTGCCGCCAGTTGGCCAGCCGGGCGCGGCGGCTGGTGCGTAGCGCGCCGCGACGGCATCCGGTGGATGAGCAGCTCGGCACGAGGCTGGCAGAAGCCTTTATGCGAGCCTCCGAACACGGAGATCTTCACGAGATCAGCCAGCTGCTGAAGCATGATGCCATCCTCTACGGCGATGGTGGCGGTAAGAAAATTGCCGTCTACAAGCCTTTGCTGGGTGCCGACCGAATCGCCCGCTTCTTTGCCGGTATTGCACGTAAAAGTCGGAGCAAAACGTGGGGGCGTCGAATCATTACCGCTAACGGCATGCCTGCCATCTTGGCTCGAGAGGCTGATGGGCTTCCGAGGGTAACCACACTCGACATACAGGACAATCGAATCAGCGGAATTTATATGGTCAGAAATCCTGACAAACTTCTCCATTTACACGTACCCGACGGCCACGATGTTGTGCGGCACCTCGCATAGGACCACCCATTCTGGCGATGTGCGACGAGGGGGCCGCAGGTCTTGTACAAGTACCCTGGCCGCATAACCGCCAAGGGGATGCCCCCTGCCCCCACCCTGCGCCCCACAAAACGAACAATAATGGTTCCGGGTCATTGCACTTGTATCCGGGTTTATCCGTAAGCCGAAAAGCCTCAGAGAGGGGTAGCATTCACTTATTACCGTTAATTAATTTCAAGCCCCCGTCATTGATTGAGGAGACGATATGAGTGCGACAAGACGTCAGATTCTAAAAGGCTCTTTGGGCTTAGCTGCTTTAGCCGCTGCGCCCAGTTTGACACGTGCACAAACGGCCGACACGGTTCGAGTTGTTGCAGGTTTCGCACCGGGAGGCACGGTTGACACGCTGGCACGTCGCGTGGCGCACGCCCTCACGGGGGTGATTGCACCGTCAGTGGTGGTTGAAAACCGCACGGGTGCTGGCGGCCAAATCGCTGTCCAGGCGGTGGTACGCGCCGCACCCGACGGTCGCACCATATTGACGACACCCATGTCCATGTTGGGGCTGTACCCTCACACGTATTCGAAGCTGCCCTATGACGGTATGAAAGATCTCCGTCCAATCTCCATGGGCTGCGAATTCGTGTTCGGGTTCGCTGTCGGTCCTGCGGTACCAGAATCCGTCACGACCATTCCCCAGTTTTGGGAATGGTGTCGTCAAGATCCTCGCAATGCCACCTTCGGCTCGCCCGGCGCGGGGTCGGTTCCTCACTTCGTGGGCGAGCTCGTCGGCCGCGCTGGCGGGCTCACTTTGCAACACGCCGCCTTCCGCGGTACTCAACCCGCAATACTCGATATGATCGGGGGACAAATTCCCGCGGTGTCAGGCCCCGTAGGAGAATTCCTCCCTCATATGGAAGGTGGAAAGGTGCGCATTATCGGCACGACCGGTGCGGAACGCACCCGTTTCGCGCCTGACGTACCCACCTTTGTCGAACAAGGGATGAAGGATTACGTCTTTACCGAATGGTTCGGTTTCTTCGCGCCCGCCAAGACCCCAGACGAAATAATCCAGAAGCTTAATGCAGCTATACAGAACGCCTTGAAGACCGAAGAAGTCATCTCAGGACTAGCACTGATGGGCCTGGAAGCCCGCGGTTCGACACCTGAAGAACTGGCTGAACGGCTAGCGGCTGACACCGAATTGTGGGGACCGATCGTCAAAGATATCGGCTTTAGCGCCGACAGCTGATCAACCTTCCCTGTGCATGGCCCGGGCCTTAAGCTCCCCACGCTCAAGATCCGGCCATTTTCCGTGTAACTGGATCCACCTAATTGCATTCCTCTGTGCGGGGGTCCTGCCCTTGCAGAGCTTTCGCACGCTGTGTCGTAATAGAACAAGAAAGGGAGTCACATGGTAGAAAAACGCCCAACCTATACGTCGCGAAGAAGTTTGCTGCTAAGTGCGCGATCTATCCCCGGCATGTCAGCTCGCGCGGGTCGGCCCGACTTCTTGTACAGGTGACGTTATGGCGTGGTTGATGCTCTTGGTTGCCGGTATTTTTGAGGTGATTTGGGCGTATTCCATGAAGCTTTCAATGGGCTTCACACGACTCACCCCCTCTTTGGTTACCTTGGTAACCATGGTGATAAGTTTTGCCTTGTTGGCGCTCGCCATGCGGTCGTTACCGCTAGGTACCGCGTATATGATATGGACCGGCATCGGTGCTGTCGGAGCCTTCGCAATGGGAGTGTTCTTCTTAGGGGAGCAGTTAAGCCCCATGCGAGTATTCGCTGCCGTGCTTATCCTGGCAGGAATTGTTCTTATGCGGGTAGCGAACGGCGACTAACACACCCTTGAAAGATGACGACTTCCGCGATGATCATTAATGCAGGCGTGACGGCAGGGATGTCCAGAGCTTTACACAACCTCTAGAAATCAGAAACGGAAATCGACATCCACTCAACACCAGGTTCTCTCTCGACACGAATGTTCTTGCCTTCGAGGCGGTAGTTGAGAAAACAGGAAAGCCGGGGCTGGGAGAGGACCTCCGAATTGAAGATAACGTAGTTCCACCCTGCCGCTCGCCTCACAGAAGGCACCACAAGCCCCGGATGCCCTTCTCGTTGCAAGCGCGCGCCAACACGTTGTGCGTAGGAGTAATCGGACTTGTGCAGGATATCAGGGCACATTTGCGCTACAGGACGAAAGTCGAGTAGAGCCGCTTCGCATCGTACCCGATAGATTTTGCGCTCTGATACGACATTTTCTCGCTGGAAGCCAGCATCGGCCAAAAAGCCAAAGTACCAATGGTAGGCAGACTCATAGGTGGAGGTTTCGACGGATTCGCTACCGTACCATACGCCGAAACTGCCATCCGAAAAGCGGCTCTTTTGCCAATTCTTAAATGGCCACCCAATGGCATCGAACCAGCTGGCCTCTTCGAAGGGTCGATGAATGACGGGCGTATGCGACTGATAAGGCAAAGGCTTCGTGTCTGACTCTACCTGTTGGGCCAAAGCCCAGTCAGCAGCGTCGACGCTGAGGTCATCGAACAGATCCTGAGATTGGCGCAGCGAAACAATATTGCGCACGATATCGTCGCGCGTCTCGATCAGACTTACAGAAGGGATAATCGTATTCACGCCCTACTGCCCCCGCGCGCGGTCAAGATACGAGCGTATTAAGAGCAACCCCGCAAAGCCCCACTCCTTGATAACCTCTACGGGAGTCAGATTGTCGAACGCTCGGTTACGCGTTGTCATCCACCGATATGCCAGGTCGCGGTTTTGAGGAAACAACAAGCGCAGACTTTTGTGAATGCTGAGCAGATGTCCGACACGGTCGTACTGATCGCGACTGGTTCCGATGGGCTCCCCGCGACGATATCGCGCCAGTGCGGCCCGGTTGTTGGGCGCAATGCCGAGGAGAGCAGCTTGGTCTTCGGTGCTAAGCTGCCAATGCTCGAACAACGACATCACCATTTTCGCTAATCGGCCTTTGTCCTCGCTGGAAGGTGCGTAATGCTGTGCAATGGCGGTCATGGCGGACTCCGATCTATCGTTGATTCCATCGTACGCGCCTGCAACAAAGATTGCAAATATTGTTTTATTGATCACAAACGCGCCGCCACACAAGAATGCCGGGTGATGTAGGCACTGCCACAACCACGCGCCACGCGCCGCCTTGAACCCACCTCGCCGATACAACCGCTGAAAATACATCATCCCGCGGCAGTCACGACGCGGGATGATTCATACACCACAATTGCAATTCGAACAGCTTGACGGCGCCCGTTAACCAACGGCCCTTTATACGCACGAGTTATCTGCCTAGTCGGCTGGCACCTCGTCAGACTTACTCGCGTGTTACCAAGCCGCGGACGCCATCTGCCTGAAGTTGACGCGGTTTACTTTGCCGCAAGCCCCAACGATGAGATCAGCTCCCCGTTGGCCTTGTAATCGCGCTGCAATTGCTCGCGATACGACTGGGCGTCCATGTACTTGACCTGCTGATACTGACGGCGGGCAGCCTCTTGAAAGTCGGGATTTTCGCTAGCTTCTTTACATGCGTTCTCGAGTGTTTCGCGCACATCGTCGGCCACCTTGCTGCTCACGTAGAGCCCATTGCGGGCAATAATAGCATGCTCAACGCCATATTCGGTCACAGCAGGTGCATCGGGAAAGGCTTCTACACGAGCGTTCCCCAATGAAGCGAGCACGCGCATGTTCTTTCCGGCCACGGTAGACGCACCTAGCGAGCCGAAGTCTACATGGCCTCCAAGCACCTGAGGAATAACCTGCGCATCACCGCGAAAGGCAATATCGTTGAAGCTGACTCCGGTCGCTTTGCCCAGGCTTGCGGTGGCCAAATGGGGAACGGATCCGATGCCCGCGTGGCCAAATGACACCGCCCCCGGACGCGCCTTGGCTTCTTCGAGTAGTTGATCGAGGGACTGTAAAGGCGACTCATCGCGAACGGCAATGACGAACGGGTTCTCGAAAAGCTGACAAATTGGGTGGAAGTCGTCCAGCGTATAGGGAACCGTACCGGTCAGGAACGGCACTTGAGTAAGCGGGGTCGACGGTGAAAACAAAATGGTGTGCCCGTCGGCTGGAGCATTGCGTACCGCATTGACCCCGATCACACCACCACCCCCGTCGCGGTTCTGGACGATGGCCTCGCGGCCGAGTGCATCGCCAAAGGCTCGCGCGAAGGCACGCGCCATTGTGTCAACACTACCCCCAGCCGAATACGGCACAATCAGCTCGACATCTCGCTGAGGGAAACTGCCCTGTGCAGTCGCACTAAAGGACGCGATGCCGACGGCAACTGCCGTCAACGAATGAAGCCAAAGTTTTGCCACGCTTAACCTCCATTTATCGCTGTTGCGGTTGCGGTTAGTCCTTGAAGTTGGACCACTACTGACTACTTACGCTTCGGAATTGTCGAAGCGGTCTACGGCCTGCTTGACCTTGGTGTCGAACTTGCCGTCGACCAATACAAACAACATGCGGCAGGGCTGTTCGGTACGGTTCGTCCAGGCATGATTCGTTCCGCGCTGAATCAAAACATCACCTTGCTTCAACGTGACTTCTGAGTCGTCCAGCAGCATGGTGATTTCCCCCGACAACACCACCGCATAATCAATCGTTTCGGTGCGATGCATAAAGGGATGTCGCGCCTGAGCTTTCGCTTTGCCGGCCGTGAGAGCTTCGGACTCGCCGTACATGGCAAATGCCTCGGCTGCGGCCTTGGGATCAACTCGCGAGAGCTCTTGCGAAGCGGGTGGGAAATCGACGATGCGGATCACCGTTCCACCCTCAGGGGGGCTGAGTTTAATCGGACGTTGGGTGGGGTCGGGGCCGTTGTCAATGACGGCGGGCGTGGAATCGGTGATCCAGATTTGCGTCATCGCGTAGCCAGGCCGCTTCTCATCGGTGCGGACCACCGGGGCGAGCTGGTCTTCAACAATGACAGCCTTACCTTGAGCGTCGTGGCCCGTGACCACGCGCCGGATTTTTCCTGGCATGCAAAGCCTCCTGGTTGAGATCAAAATCGTAAGATTGCTGCGATTTTAAGTCAACTGAATGATTCAAACAGTCGACTGATTCGTTTATCATAGCCGCATTTGAATACACCTCGTCAAGTCAGGTCGATTTGAAATTTCATGCCAGCAAATTCCGCCCCGGATTCCACCAGCACCCGAGATCGCATCCTCAGCGTCGCTGAGCGGCTGTTTGCAGAACGGGGTTACAACAAGGTTTCACTGCGCAGCATTACGGCCGCGGCCGAGGCCAACATGGCCGCTGTCCACTACTATTTCCGCACTAAGGAAGCTTTGCTGCGCGCCATCTTCGAAGCGCGTACGGCGCCGTTAACGGCCGAGCGGCAACGACTGCTCCATGCAGTACTTGAGCGCAGTGGCGACTCGCCTCCGCCGGTGCGCGAAGTCTTGGCCGCTTTCATCGGGCCGGGTATCCGCTTGGCCAGCACGCCGTCAGGCGCGATTTTCAATCAGTTGTCCGCGATATGTTCGGTCGATCCCGACCCTACTGTTCGATCGATAGTGTTCGCTGTTCACGACGACGTCGCCCAGCTCTTTGTCGATGCCCTCCGCCGCGCTTGCCCTCATCTGGATGCAGCTACATTTTTTCTGCGAGTGCAATGCATCTTTGGCAGCATGATGTACGTGCGTGCGAATAACGGCCGCGTCGACCGCCTGATGCCTTTAGAAGCTCAGCCACGGGACGACGTGGATACACTGTTAGAAATGATGCTCGATTTTCTTACTGCGGGAATGGCGGCTCAGCCAACCCCTACCGCCCGTCCCGGTGGCCCTTCAAAGGCAGCACAATGAGGGCGGCACCGATAATGCCAAGCTACCCCTCATGCCAGGCCAATGAAACTGAGTATGGCAATCACAATGACGACGAGGCCGACCAGATAAATAATGCTGTTCATACAATCTCTCCTGTGCTCGCCTTGCCCGAATATTCGGACGAGACACGGAGACGCAAGCATAAACAGGGCCACCCTCGTGTCGACTTGAAAAGCGCGCTGCGACCTCCACTTTGCATGACAGAAGGGATGCCGTAGTCGGGTCCCGTGAAAGCTTGCTGATTCATACAGGAGGTTTCAATCATGAATACCAGTTTCTCTCTTGCCCCATTATTTCGCCACTCGGTCGGCTTTGATCGCTTTAACGATTTGTTCGAAGCAGCACTTCGTAACGGTAGCGCGAGCACCTACCCTCCCTACAACATCGAAAAGAGCGGCGATGACACTTACCGTATCGTCGTAGCCGCAGCCGGTTTTCAGGACAGTGATCTCACTGTTGAAGTGGAGCGTGATGTACTTACGATTAAGGGGTCACGTCGCGAAAACGAAGACGATAAAGTGCAGTTCCTGCATCAGGGAATCGCTCAACGCGCGTTTAAATTGTCTTTCCGGCTCGCCGACCATATCGAAGTGAAAAGCGCGAGTCTGAAGAACGGATTGCTCCAGATCGAATTGGTGCGTGAGCTGCCCGATGAGATCAAGCCGCGACGCATTGCTATCAGCACCGATAGCGACACGAGCGCAAAGCCTGCTCTCGAAGGGGTCGCAGCATAACTCGCGCTCAGCGCTAGCTTGGCTTAGCCTTGGGGCTGCTAAGGCCAAGCGCATACCTCTTGATTCTGGCGGGTGGTGGCTCGGAGGTCGCCCCGCTTACTGCGGTGGCGCTTAAATCCGAGCCTGCATGCCCACGTGTGCCCACGATGCGTGCGTCACCTGCCGGGCGTTACGCACTGATCTTCCCTAAGTTTTCGTTGTAGGAGCCCGTTCCAAACCCGCCTTTTATCGGTGTGTTGGGCGACGGGGATTTCCCCTCCGCGCTAAACGGGCTACAGTTGAAGCAGCGCACGCCGCTCAGCTAGCCGCGTTCGCTGCTTCAACACCATCAGCAGTCACTCGCCTCATTCAGGGCGGCCAGCACCAAATTCATCTCTGCGGTCTCTACGCAAAGGCCCCAGTCACCGTCACGAGGAATTTCATGTTGCACGAACTCCGAATCTATCGCTACATGCCGGGCAAATTGCCGCAATTGAATCAGCGCTTCGAAACCATCACGCTGCCCCTGTGGCAAAAGCACGGTATCCGGCAAGTGGGCTTTTGGACGGTGTACATCGGGGAAAGCAATCAAGACTTGTATTACTTGCTGGCCTGGGAGAGCTTAGCCGAACGTGAGCAAAAGTGGAATGCCTTCTCGACCGACCCCGAATGGTTAGCAGCGCGAACGAAAACCGAACAAGACGGCCCCATCGTTGAGACCATTTCTAGCCAGATCCTCATTCCCACCGCGTACTCAGCGCTGCAATAACCCAACATGCGGTGATCGACATCTTGAACAAAGACTCTCTATGAAGCACCCGGCCAAGCGTACTACCGACCGCCGCGTGCTGTTCATCGTCGTCGGCTTGGTCTTTCTGCTCGCGGTCGTGGCTGCTATCTGGCTAAGAACGCCGTTGCGCCACCACTTGACGGTGGAAGACCTCGTCGAAGCGGCAAACTACTTGGAACACCTGCCCGTTGCCCCACTTGTGCTCATGGCGGTCTACGTCGTGGGGGTCCTTCTGTTCGTCCCCGTTTCCTTGCTGATCGTGGCCACCGGTGCCGTCTTCGGTGCGTGGGCTGGAATGTTCTATGCACTGGTCGGCGCGCTTTTGAGCGCCTTGGTCACCTACGGCCTAGGAGCCGCATTGGGGAAAGCTGCACTCGACCGTTGGAAAAGTGCGCGCATCGATCTGCTGAGCAGGCGTCTTCGCGCTAGCGGCTTTAAGGCCATGCTGTTGATTCGCTTGGTTCCCGTCGCACCGTTCATTGTCATCAATTTCGTGGCTGGGGCCTCACGCATTCGGCTAAGTAGTTACATGATAGCGACGGCTATCGGAATGTTCCCCGGCATCGTGCTAAAGGTGTTATTGGCCGATGGACTCGTGCAAGCGGCCGAAGGTACCGTGACGCCCGAGCTGCGACTGATGCTCGCGGTGGTTATTGTCTTGATGGTGTTGGCGTGGTGGGGCACACGCGTCTTTCTGGCACGAAGGGCAATCGACTGGCAGAGCTCTGGGCCATTGGAATCGAGCAGCACCAAGAATAACGTTGCAAAGCACGAGCACTCGTAACGCGCACGCGGAAAACGGCCGTCACCCACCAAAAATTTCCGCCAGGGGTAGAATCAGCCGTACTCCATTCAATGTGCGACCCGGCTTGCTTTTTCAATGAGCCGTAGCGTCCGTCGGCTTGTATGTGTGCCTCTACTGAGTTTCTGCAGCGATTCATTCGCCAACATCCTCGCTTGTTCGTGTTAACCGGTGCGGGCTGCAGTACTGCTTCTGGCATTCCCGATTATCGCGACCAGAACGGGCAATGGAAACGCACGCCGCCCATGACGATTCAAGCCTACATGTCCAGTGTGCAAGCGCGGCGACGGTACTGGGCGCGTAGCCTAGTGGGCTGGCGCCATTTCTCCCGCGCACAGCCTAACGACGCACACCGCGCGCTTGCGTTACTGGAGGAACTTGGCTACGTGCAGGGGCTGGTCACGCAAAACGTCGATGGTTTGCATAGTGCAGCCGGCTCGCGTAGCGTCATTGACCTTCATGGCAGAATTGATCAGGTCATCTGCATGCAATGCGGGCACCAGGTATCGCGTGCGCGCGTTCAGGTGCTGCTTGAGGAGATGAATCCTGAGTGGAGGCAACTCGACGCGGCGCAGGCTCCCGACGGCGACGCCGATCTCGACGGACAGCAGTTCGAGCAGTTCCACGTACCGCCCTGCCCCGGGTGTTCTGCGGGCATACTCAAACCCGATGTTGTCTTCTTCGGTGAAAACGTCCCGCGTTCCCGCGTCGCACAGGCGATGACGTTACTTGAAGCGGCCGACGCAGTTCTTGTCGTAGGCTCATCGCTGACGGTTTTCTCGGGCTTCCGCTTCGTGCGTGCAGCCGCGACGTTAGGTTTGCCCATCATTGCCGTCAACTTGGGACGCACCCGCGCCGACGCCTTGCTGACTTACAAGATCACCGAGCCGTGTGACCGCACACTCACGCGTTTGACGCAGCGGCTAGGTTGTACTCTTCAGGGATAGCACAAGCCTATACTCAAGCCGGCGCCACGCGCGTATCATCGATTCCGTCATGAACGCACCGTTTCCCATCCGCAAAGAATGCCCCCCGGGAGCTTGCGTGTGTCAGCGAGAAATCCTGTTGGCCAACCCGCAGGCGGATCTGCGCATTTTGCGGCTCACCCGGGAAGAAGAGAAAAGGCTCATTGCTCGGCTTGAAAGTATCGAGAGCTATGCCGACCTCCTTCACATGCAGGAGCGCATGTATGCATTACTAGGCTTGCGGGTGCACATTGCACCGCGGGCGCAGGAGGTGCGCACGCTACGCGGCCTAACGATCGAAGTGCTCGAGCAGCCTGGCCTCTGTAAGAAAACGCGCCAAACGGTACCAGCTGCGCTCCGACGCTGCTTCGAGCGCCGGCCGGAAATTGTGTACGATTTGCTCGATGCTCATGGGCTGTTGGGTTATGTCTCTTCTGCCGACAACCACGACTCGTCGTCTGAGGAAGGGCATTAGCAATGCATTCAGGGTCATTGCACGCAAGCACGGGAAGAACCCGAAAAACATCGTTCTGAGTGAACCCGGCGCACACTACCAATGGACGGCGCAATCGACTTAGCAAGGAGACGTTCCCCTGGTTCACAGTAAAGCCCCGATAAAATCGCCCTGTTCCAAGGCGCGTCGGTAGGCATCGATATCTTTGATTGGATGACGGGCGACCCCGGAACTGGCGGCCGCGGCCGCAACGGCCGACGCCACTTCCACGATAAGACGTGGATCGAATGGCGTCGGTATGAGGTAGTCGGGCCCAAAGGCTAACGTACGATCCGGGTAGGCAGCCTGCACGGCTTCGGGAGGTTCGCTACGGGCCAGCTGAGCAATGGCTTGCACGCACGCGATTTTCATTTCATCGCTGATGCGTATGGCCCCAACGTCGAGTGCGCCCCGGAAAATGAAGGGAAAGCATAGAACATTATTGACCTGATTGGGATAATCAGAGCGTCCCGTGGCCACAATGCAATCAGGGCGCACCGCTTGGGCAATTTCTGGACGAATCTCAGGATCAGGATTGGCTAGCGCCAAGATCAATGGTGTGGGTCCCATGCTCGCCACCATGTCAGCCGATAGCAGATTGGCAGCGGAGCAACCCAGGAAAACATCAGCGCCACGAATGGCATCCGCCAAGGTGCGGACCTGGCGCCGTGTGGCATAGCGGGCCTTGTTAGGTTCCAGGCTGGCGTCCCGGCCTTCATACACCACACCCTTGGAATCAACCAGCGTGATGTGGTCTTTATTAAGCCCCTGGCGCACCAGCAAATCGAGACAGGCGATGGCGGCGGCTCCGGCGCCTGAGCATACCAACCTGATGTTGTCGAGAGTTTTGCCGGCGAGCTCAAGACCGTTCAGAATGGCAGCAGACGCCACGATGGCTGTCCCATGCTGATCGTCGTGGAAGACGGGGATACTCATACGCTCGACCAGCTTTCGCTCGATATAAAAGCACTCGGGCGCTTTGATGTCCTCGAGGTTAATTCCACCAAAAGTTGGCTCGAGCATGGCGATGGCATCTACCAAGCGATCGGGATCCGTGCCCGCAAGCTCGATATCAAACACGTCAATACCTGCGAACTTCTTGAACAAGCAAGCCTTGCCTTCCATAACTGGTTTGGCAGCCAAGGGGCCTATGTTCCCAAGCCCCAACACTGCCGTACCATTGGTGATCACGCCAACTAAGTTAGCGCGCGACGTGTACAGACGTGCAGCAGCCGGTTCCTTGACGATCGCTTCGCAGGCGTGGGCAACTCCGGGTGAATAGGCCAGTGAGAGGTCGTGCTGATTATTCAACGCCTTAGTGGGGACGACCGAAATTTTCCCGTGGGGAGCTTGGCGATGATAAGCGAGGGCTTCCTCGTGAAGATCATGCGTCATTTGATGCAAACAATGCAGCGGAAGCGGGATGCTGTAGATATCCCGGAAAGTGAACACGAGTACTATTGTCGTCCTTTTCCACCACGCCCCGCAAATGATTCATTGCCCGCAGTTGCAAAAACACCGATAGAGCGGCTGAGGTTCACGACCAAGCAACACGCAGGAACGGCGTCAGCCTGCCGAGAAGTCAGCCCGCCCCCTACACTGCATCGCTCTCCCTACCTGCGTTTACTATGACTTGACTTCACAAGGTGGATGCATGACTGATAAGCGCCTCTTCTCTCCATCCGCGCAGCGCAACCGTGAACCGATACTCCAGGTGTTACGACACCACCTGCCCCACAGGGGGAAGGTGTTGGAATTGGGGAGCGGTTCGGGCGAACACGCCGTGTACTTCGCAGCAGCGTTACCTGAGCTCCTTTGGCAACCTAGCGAAATGGACACTGATGCGCTGGAATCGATTCAGGCCTGGATCGCCACGACTGGTCTTGCCAATGTACTCTCGCCGCTGCGTCTTGATGTAAATCACAGGCCCTGGCCTGTGGAGCAATTCGATGCGATCGTCAGCATCAACGTCATTCACTACTCCCCCTGGGAGTCGACATTGTCCTTACTCGAAGGGGCTGCGCGCCATCTCCCTGAGGGCGGGGTCTTGTATTTTTACGGGCCCTTCATGCGCGGTGGCCGACATACCGCGCCATCCAACGCGGAGTTTGACGAGTGGCTAAAGCAACGAGACCCTCGCTTCGGCGTCCGCAGTCTGGAAACCTTGCAACAAGAAGCGCAGGCACGCGGGTTCGAAACCGCGGCAATTCTGCCCATGCCCGCCAACAACTTCAGCGTCATCATGAAGCGCACAGTAGCCTAATTGATTAATCCATAGCCACAAACTGAAGTACAGCACCGCACCCTAGTAGGACTCTGGCTACGCAGACACGTCAGGTGTAACGTCTCCGCTGATTCACAAGGCCAATGACACAGCCGGGGCACATCGGTTGCTGCACTTAGGGCCTTTTCATATGGAGAGTGAGATGGGCCCTATCAACAACCTTTGGGACAATCACGGTACCCCGCTGGAGCGCCAGTCCTTCACGTGGCGCGATCTGGTGCGACAACCGTTCAGCAAGCTGGACGACGATGCGTTCACACGCGTACGAGTCATTTTGCTCTTTGGCCTTGAGTCGGACGCCTTGCGTTTAAAGCATATTGCAGCCCGGTTCAACGAAGAACTACGACTGCCGCTGGCACAACTGCGGCGAGTCGAACACTTTCAAGGCACCATGATCAATTGGCTGATTCCTCCGGATCAATCGCCACTGGAAACAACCATCGCTTATGAGCAGGTCGCGATTGAAGTCACTGCCGCCATGGCGCAGAAAGAACCCGATCCGTATCAGGCGCAAACGTTGCGCTTTGGTTTGCTGGAGGATTTTGATCACCTTTACCGATACTCGGCAATGCTCGAACGCCTGGAGGGAAAAGATCCCAACAATATTCTGCAAGGTTATACCGACATCGTTCCGGGGCGCCCCACGATCGAAGAGCACCGCGCTCCTGAAGACGACGTACGACGACCTTATAAGCGCAGCGACGCCGAGTTAATAACCAAGATGCATACAACGCTGATTACCGCGGCCGAGTACCAAACGCATGACTATTACATGAATATTGGGCCGCTATTTGCCGATCCCTTGGCGCGGCAACTTTATGCAGAAATTGCGGCGATTGAAGAACAGCACGTAACGCAGTATGGCTCCTTGAGCGATCCAGGAGAATCATGGCTGGAAAAGATACTGATTCACGAAGCGACTGAAGCCTGGACTTACTACAGCTGTGTCGAACAAGAAACTAATCCTCGCCTTAAGGCTATATGGGAGCGGTTCCTGGATTACGAACTAGGACACGTTGCCTATGTCAGTGAGCTTTACAAGAAGTATGAACGGCGCGACCCGGCTGAAATACTTGGAACCATCATTCCAAATCTGCTGGAATTTGCGCCTCAGCGCGACTTTGTACGCCAGGTGCTCGATGCTGAAGTCGATTTGCGCGCCAAACTGACCGAATATGTACCCAAGGAAGAAGAAAGCGCAGTCACCTTGTCCACTCGTCAGACGCTGAACGCTGAAGGCTCGCCTACCAACGCAACCTCGGCGGCCTATCAATGGTCGCCCGGAACCGAGCTGGCCCGCAGTGAACAGGCCAAAAAATAGGAGATCCGCGATGGAAAAGCACAGCAAACTGGGCCTGAACAAAACGGGAATGCAAATGGCGCCACAAGAAGGCCCGAGAACCGTAGAGTATGCACAAGAACGTCCGCCTCACCCACCAGTTGATGAGGGGGAAGCCCTGCGAATCCGTGGCGAGTACATTCGCGAATCGGAACGTGTCGGATCTGTTCCCTTGCCGGCCACCGCCAAAGGCATCGCCACAACCGCAATTGATGGCCTGAAAGGCGAGCCACTACCTCTACTAATGGACAAGCTAGGTCAGCGGACAGCGTTCGAACGAACCGGCACGCGGCTATACGAAGCCTTAATACGCAAAGTGGAAGCCGTTCAGCCCCCGCAGGTTGACCTGATGCTAACCGACCTGCGGACCATTCGTGCAGAAGAGTTATCACACTTCCAGATGTTGGTGCAGGTCATCCGCGAGCTAGGCGGCGACCCCACCACCCAAACCCCAGGTGCCGATGTAAGCGGCGTCGCGGCGCTGGGATTACTGCAGGTGATCACCGACCCGCGTACGACTCTGACACAAAGCCTGGAAGCGATCCAGACTGCGGAGCTCACTGATACGGCGTGTTGGAAGCTGCTGATCGGGCTCGTCGACAAGACGGGGCACAAGAAACTTGCAGCACCATTCCGCGCAGCCCACGAGGCCGAGACAAGGCACGTTGAGACCATCAAACGATGGCTCGAGACCTGTATGCTAGAACAAATATAAAGCGCGTTTCACCCGCTAGCGTACTGGCATCGCCTCAGCAGGGTGCAAGTGGGAATTGTCGAAGGTAAAGCTAAAGGGAATGCCGATGAGCGCGTTATCGAGAGATCGGTCGCGCAAGTCGGCTAGCGGCTCGCAGCGCGCACCTACCGCTGCCCGCAACGCCGCATCATCCAATTGTTCGTTACCCGACGAACGCATCAAACTTGCGCTGCGAAACCTGCCTTCGACATTAAATGTAATCAGTACAAGCGCTTCCCCGCGAAAGCCGGCCGGCGCTGCACGCAGTGCATCGTGGGGGAAAGGGACTTCACACGAGGGGTTTCGTTTGAGCTGATAATTGAAGCGAGGCTCGGTGGCAGTGGCCACACTTGCACCAATGAGCACCCACGTGGCGACCCCCAATGCTAGCCAGCGTGCGATACCTGTGTTCATGTTCGAATCCCGGTGAAAAGGGTGGGTACGGAACAGTGTCTCGTCGCAACCCTATCCGGCCACCCAAGCTACTAACACAGACATTCTACCCTCACCGCCAACCGGGCTGCCTGTTACCGCCCATACCACGGACACACGTATGGGTTAACCTGCATGTGTATGACTGTTATCGGGTTGCGTCTTATTGACCCCTCGAATGTTCATCGCTCCCAAAGCAACCTGCAATACAACCAGGGCGTAGGCCTCATCGTGCAACCCCCACGCAATCCAAAGGACGTTGCTGGCCAAGAACACCCAGAACCCCGCATTACGTTTCCACTTGGCTGAGGATGCAACGAGGTAAGCTGCGGCAACCGATAAGACCATTGCCGGCCACTGAAGCAAATCGATGAGTTCGGTCATGAAGATGTCGCGGAAGCGGTGAGCAGCGAACAGACGGCCGCTCACGCGCAGGTGGATAACGACACGAGCAAGCACGTGCTCGCGCCAAACGTGATAGACAGGCGTCAGGATGTTGAATCAAATGAAATGAGACGCACTGAGTTAGCGTGCCGTTCCCCCTGTCTCCGGGGTAGCTCCTGCGGCCCCTCCGGCCTGAGATTTCGCGCCGTTAACCGCGCCGCCTGAGGTGGCCGCACCGGACGCCGCTGGCTGCTGTCCTGTCGGCTGGGCAGACCCAGAGGTGGACCCGTTGCCTCCTGCTTGGGACGCTGAGTCAGGCGCGCCTTGTGTGGTCCCGCTAGATGGCTGTGCTGTCGTAGCACCGGCCGCGCCTTGAGGCTGTGGTGCCGATTTCATCGCCTCTGATGCGGTTCCGGATGGCTCAGGTGCTGGTTGCGGTGTTCCTCCCGATGTGCCGGGCGTTCCCGGGGACGGCTGAGCTTCAGACGCGGGCGCGCTTCCAGTGGCCGCGCCGCCTTCTGTCGTGGCGCCGGCCCCTCCCCCAGTTTTGGCCGCTCCAGGCACTTCCTCGTTCAATCCCGCCGGCGGTGCTGTGCGTCTACCCGACTCGGCATCTCGCCCACCGGCGTCTTCATCTGCTTCCATCTTTTCCTGGAGTGCCTTCCCTTGCTCCAGGTGCTTTTGCAACGTAGGCAAATGCTTCGAAGCAAACGCCTTGACGTCCGGATCTTCGGCGTCATCCGCTGCGTCTTCGAAAAGCTCAACCGCATCTTGGTGGGCATCTACTGCCACATTATCGACATAGTCCTCTTCGAACTCCTCCACATCCTCTCGACCCTCCAGGCGCTTCAAAGCTCTAGATTGACGCCACCGTAAGTCCGACGGTAACTCGACTCCTTTTTGCTGGGCCAGCGTCTTGAGCTCTTGATCCACTGCTGTGTGGTCAGTGATCATCATCTCGGCAAACTCTTTTATTTCGGGCGTGACGGCACGCTGTGTAGCCAATTTGCTGGCTTCGATTTCAAACTGTCCGGCTTGCGCAGCTCGTTGCAGAAACCGGCGATCGCCCCGGTCTAGCTCATTATCTGCCGCGAAGGCTACATTGCCTGCCATTAAGCCCACTGCCGTTGCAAGAACGGTTAACATCATGCGCTTTCTCATTACCTGCCTCACTGTGGTTGAAGTAAACGTAGTCGTTAGCGTTGCACTGAGTGCGCTCCCTCCACAGCAAGGCGTATGCCCCTTCAAATACCTATTCGCACCGCACCCCACTTCGAAAGACGCATAAACTACACTCATGGCTTCAATCTCGTGAGCCTTGGTGGTATAAGATGCAGGCAGTCACTGTGCGTGCTACAGGGGCAACAAGCCGCGCTCTACCTCCACCCCTGCTCGCCTCGACTGCGTCTGCCCTCCTCCCACTAGGAAGCGACAAATGTCTCACCGTATCACTCTTGCGTCACTTCTTGTTTCCTTGATAGCCAGTGGCTGTGCCATGATTCCAGCTGGACAACCCTCCCCTGGGCTAGAGTCCACGCACTGGCGCCTGGTCTCCGTAAGCGGCCAATCACTTGAAATACCGAACGAGCCCCCGATCGAACTCCGCTTCCTCGACGGACGTATCAATTTCCATGGATGCAACGCCTTATCGGGACGATATATTCAGGAGGGCAATCGGATTTCGGTTCCCAAGGGTTTCGTCGGCACACGAATGGCTTGCAATGAGGAGCTCATGGTCATTGACGATGCCGCGACGCAATTGCTAGAACAAGGTGCGACCTTCCGCCTCGATGGCAATCGACTCATCCTCGACGGTCGCGGGCAGACATGGCGCTTCGACCGCGACGGGCTCACGCAACCCTAAGCCTTTCGTGCGCCGCAGTGGCCAACTCGCCCTACTGCTCTTGAGCGGCGCCGCTTGTATTTCAGGCATCGGCATCAACTGCCTTTTCTGAAATGGCCGTTCAATGCCTCTAAGCCTCATGTTGCTAGTTGTTTTCTGCTGAACTCGTTTCACTTACGCCACTATGTCAGGGCGATTACTCCTTCCGGCAGCGTTATATTAAAGTGAGCGGGTATGGACGTTGCTTGAATACTCCTGACCCTGATCAGGAGATAGACATGAGTCATAGTCTTTATGCAGTACACCGGATCTGCGCCGTAAGTTTGACCTTGATCTGGGCCTTAACCATAGCGCCGCACGCGTTGGCCCAGAATATCGATCACAGTGCCACGAGTGCCGTATTAACGAGCGACGAAATCGAGCGGCGCTATGAGGCCGCCATGGAAAAGTGCGGCGCACTCGAAGGTGCGCAACAGGACGTCTGTGAGCAACAGGCCGAGACTGAGCGTGAGAAAGCAGAAGCTGACGCGGAATTAAGAAAAAAAGCGTCTGAAGCCCATGAAGATGCGGTGAAGCGTAAGAATGAAGTCGATTGGGACCTAGCCAAAGAACGATGCGATACCCTGTCGGGTGATGCCAAAAACGCCTGTATGGCGGACGCACGCGCGCGCTTTAACCGCTAGATTTCCCCGCTTCCGTGCTGACCCGCGCGGTGTTGTTTTCACCTTCAGTAACGGGCTGACGGCAGCTGGCCATTAGGTGGAGGCGCCCAAACAGGCGACCAAACGGCTCTCCGCATAATCGGCCACCTGCTGCCTCAACAAGGGTAATGCGTTCATGCTGATTTCATCGCTCGGAAGGACAATAGTGCTGACAATCCCTTCCGCACCCTTATCTTCCCTTCTAACTTCGCCTCCATGCAGCCGGATCAGACACTCAGCCAATACGGACGAGAAGCGCTCACGTCTTGAACGTCCTTCATAGGCGCCCTCGTTCGCGTCGACGGGCTGGGCACGTGCCACCGCGACCGTTAGTGAAAGTGTTGCCGCATCTTCTTTCATGGAGACCGTGATCCGATCACCTGCCTGTGCCGCATTCGCGTGTATTTCAATCAATTGCCCCAAAGCTTGCTCCACTCTTTCGGGGTCCACCCACGCCATAGGAGCAATTGTAGTTTCGAGAAGTTCAGCCGTAACTTTGTTGGCCTTTATAATGCGCGCTTGGTTAACCAAAACTTTATTCAATAGGGGCAAGATCGACGAACGCTGCGGATCAATGGTTAGCTCGCCGCGGAGCACTTGAAACAAGTCGCTGAAGTCGGCAATCAATTGCACCTGTTGTTGCACACCCAGCATGATGCCCTCTAATGCACGCTTAGTTAGCGCGTCTGCAACATTCAACCGGCTTTCCAGAACGTGCGTCCAGCCCTGGATTCCATTTAACGGCGAGCGCAAATCGTGCGCCAGATCCGCCATAAGTCGGTCACGTGCACCAACAGACAGACGAGCACGCTTAAGGTGTACCGCATCCGTTCCGTTGCCTACTGATTTACAAATGTTCGGTTCCATCCCACTGCCCCGCGCTGAAGAACACACCGGAAACATGGTTATTTAAGCAGAGGTTGCGCTTGACTCTTCATCTTCCCTAACGAGGGTGTCTGCCTCCACGACTCCTCCGGACTTCTCTGCCAGAGCATACTCTTCCAATCGGTTGTACAGCGTCTTTAAACTGACTCCCAGAACTTCGGCCGCACGCTTCTTGATACCGCCACAATGCTCAAGCGTGGCAAGTATCAGCTGTCGATCTGCCTCGGCCAACGATGTTCCAACTGGTATCGATACAGTGGTGCGCTGCGCAGGCGCTACAGGTCGTACCTGCAAAGGAACGGTAGAAGGAGCGATGACGTCGCCGTCGGACATGATGAAGGCACGCTGCACGTAGTTTTTCAGTTCTCGCACATTGCCAGGCCAGCTGTGGGCCGTCAGCTCAGCGAGCAGCGCAGGTGCAAATACCTTGTTAGACTTGTGCTCGGCGTTGAGCTGATCCAGAAAGTCTTGCGCAATAAGCTCTACGTCCTTGCCGCGCTCCCGCAACGGAGGCATTTGTATAGGAAACACATTCAGCCGATGATATAAATCTTCACGCAGCTTACCGTCTGCGATAGCGCGTTCCGGATTGCGGTTTGTGGCCGCGATGATCCGCACATCGCAAACCATCTCGCGATTAACCCCTACGCGCATAAACATGCCCGTTTCCAACACGCGCAAGAGCTTCACCTGAAGCTCTATAGACATTTCTGTAATCTCATCCAGAAACAACGTACCGCCGTCCGCGCGTTCGAAGTAGCCCTTGTGCTGTTTGTCGGCACCCGTAAAACTTCCCTTTTCGTGTCCGAACATTTCGCTTTCAATAAGATTCGGAGAAATAGCTCCACAGTTAACCGCCAGAAATGGCTTCTTTCGGCGCAGACTGAGGTCGTGTATGGTTTGTGCTGCTAGCTCCTTGCCGGTGCCACTGTCTCCAACAAGCAAAACGGTTGCTTCAGTAGGAGCAACTCGATTTATTTGATCATACAAACTCTGCATTGCCGGTGAGCTGCCCAGCATACGGCCAAATCGACCATAACGCCGCAGCTCACCACGGAGCGATCCGATCTCTGCCTTTAAATCGCCTGAACGGGGAATACGATCGAGTATTGCCTTTAGACGCTGCATGTTGATCGGTTTCACAAGGTAATCAGCCGCGCCCAACCGCAGTGCGTCGACAGCGCTTTCGACGCTGGCATACCCTGTAATAAGTATGACCTCCACTGGAATTTTCGCATCCAGGTCACGGAATAAATCCATCCCGGAACCGTCAGGCAACTTCAAATCGGTAAGAATCACATCGGGTGTTTGACGCACCATATGGATTCGCGCTTCACGTAAATCTTGGGCCGTCACTACGCTGAAGCCCTCCTGGGCGACCACCTCCGCCAGCATGTTGCGCGTGTTGGCTTCATCGTCAACGATTAAAACATGGGGCATAGCCTTACCTGCATTTACTGGTGGAATGGTTAGATAGAACACATTGCGCGCGCCCGAGTGATACTGCCGAGAGCACGTCTCTTTTACGGTAATCGATTTCTTGGGACGCGAGGAGAGAGTAATACCCTGAGCAAGTAACAGAAGGTTGCAAGAAGCGGAGCCACCGCAGAGTACTTCGCTGTAAACGCGTCAATTAGCGTCAAATGCCAACACACTTGAAACGCGCTACGATAGAAGCAAGCAAGTCACTCGAATCGGACCCGTATGACGCAAGCAAGAAAGGTTGGCTCTGGTAAAGCCAGGAGAGAAAACAACCTGCAGAAACGTAGTGCCGAGATTCGACTCCCACCGGCGACCCCCTTCGGCCTGCTCTACGGCACTTCTGCTACCATGCAGCAACTGTACAAGGAGATTGAAAAGG
>CAZMVM010000031.1:0-7411 GCA_964569785.1 uncultured Pigmentiphaga sp.
ACATTAACAGCCCGGCGCCCAGCACGGTGACGGCGCCAGCGATACGAATGGCGGTAGATTCGCGTCCGGCACGCAATAGCGCCAGCAGTCCGCGCTGGCCCAGCCAAAGCTGCAATCCCGACACCACGCCAAACACCGCCATGGCGGTTGCTCCTGTGGTCACTTCACCGCTCATCCAGGCCAGCATCACAACGGAATACAGCAAGCCGCAGGGCAACAGTGCCCACGCCATGCCGGTAAGATAGCTTTGCACGCGTGGTCGCCAGGGGTTGTTCCCCTTGGGGATACGTACCGGCATGCGAATCTCGATCGGCGTCGAGCCACCGCTAGCACGCTGTGGCTGCCCCTGCGGCGGCGCTGCGGTGGTGGCATGATCGGCCGTGGTGGCCGCGGCAGCCATAACCGGAGCCAGCGGCGATGACATCCCAAAATAACCCGAGATGCGTTGCGCCAGTGCGCGCGTGGTGTCTAGCAAGGTTTGCTGCAACCACAGCGGATGCCGGCCGGTAATAAGCATCCACCCGCCCAATAACACAATGGCGACATGAAGCATGATCCAGATCGGGCGCATCCAGGCCGCGGCGGTCGCGACGTTGCTAAAGCTGGCGGCTCCCAGGGCGGCCACCGCGCCCAACAGGGCATAGCCGGTGACCCGGCCCGCCTGGAATGACACGGTGCCGTTGATGCGTGTAGCCAATGCCGCCGGCGACGCGCACATGGCAATACAGTGCACACCCCCGGCCAGCCCGATCGCAGCAGCAGTAGAAACTAAAGATAAATTCATAACATCATGTAGGTGGTGTCTGGGTATGCCGGTTCTTGTTACAGCCGGCATACAGGCCATGCTTGTCGTGCCCGGCCTCACCGCCGTTCCTAGTTGGACAACGTGATACGAAATGCGTTCAGTGCCGTTGCCTTGACCTGTGCTATACAAGCATGTATGCCGACGACGCGCATGCGTTGCGATATCGGTGCCTTGTTCTAACCATAGTGCGCTGATGGATTGCCATGCCTGTTTTACAAGATACGCGAACGATCGGTGAAGGCTTGCTTTTGCCGTTCGTAGCGATCGAACACCTGCGCAATGTGGTTCAGGCTTAGATAGCCCATGTCGGTGACCACAAACGCCTCGGGCTCGAAGCGTATCAACCCTTGCTCTTCCAGCCGGTGCAAGACGTCGATTTCGTTGCGGAAATAGCGGTTGAAGTCGATGAAGTGACCTTCTTCAATGGCCGGTATGTTCACATAGCCCCGGCACATAATCGACATGATAATGCTATGGCGCAAGATGTCGTCGCCGGTAAGGCCGTGACCCCGCTCCACCGCCAGCCTGCCGCTTTCTATCGCCTCGTAATAGGCGCTTAAGGTACGGACATTTTGCGCATAGGTAATGCCGATGCGGCTAATGGCCGACATACCCAGTGCGATCAGATCGCTTTCCTGCTCGGTGGTGTATCCCTGAAAGTTCCGGTAAAGCCGACCCTCGCGCTGCGCAACGGCCAACGGGTGATTCGCAAGCACGAACTGATACATACCCAAGTGTACCCAGCCGGCGGCCACCAGGGTTTGCAAGGCATGGGTAAGCATGGCCAGAGTGGCCTTGGGCAAGGGCAGGTCGCGGCTGTCCAACGAGCGGTGAGTACGATAGCGGTCGGGCAGGTGTTGAAATGGATAAATAGTGATGCTGTCGGGGGCAAGCTGCACCAGGCGATCAATCGTTTTGGCGAAGCCGCCGGGGGTTTGTAAGGGCAGGCCGCAGATGAGGTCGATACTGATTGACTGGTAGTTTGCTTCGCGCGCCGCGTCCACCAGCGTTGTAACGCTCTCCAGCGGTTGCATGCGGTTCACCTGGGCGAGGACGTCGGCGTTGAGGTCTTGGGCGCCAATTTCAAGGTGGTCGAAGCCCAGCGTACGTAACAGCGCCACGCGTTCAGGGGGCGTCGTGCGAGGGTCAACCTCGATAAAGCGACGCGCATCGTTGGCGATGGTGAAGTCGGATTCCAGCCCCGCGACCAACGCACGTAACTGGTCGTCATCCAGGAAGGTGGGGGTGCCTCCGCCAATGTAAAGCCGGGTCATGGGGGTGACGGCCGATAGCACACCACGTACCAGTCGTGCTTCTTTGCGCAGGGCTTGCAAATAGCGGTTTACCCGCCGTCTGTCGTGCGTAATAACGGTGTGGCACGAGCAATAGTGACACGCCGAGGCGCAAAAGGGGATGTGCACGTAGAGGGCCAGGGGACGCAAGGGGCCGTAGACCGCGCGGCCTTCGAGGGCGGCACGGTGATGGGCTGCATCGTAAGCTTCGGTGAAATGGTCGGGCGAGGGGTACGAGGTATACCGCGCCCCACCCAAGTATGCCTTGGCAGCCGAGTCCCCTGTTGGCAAAACCGTTGGAATAACGGTTGCGCCAGTGTTTGTTTCGATGGTCATGGCTTTACTTTGCAGGAGGACCCACCCCTTGGTGTTGACTCAGATCAAGCAGTCGGAGTGTGTTCTAATAAGGCGATTCCACATCATTAGACAGGTGCTCAATGACAGTAGCCAATTCGGTTACTTCTAGACCCTGTGCCGACGCCGACAAGCATCAATTGCTTAGCGATGTTCGGGTGGCCTGTTCCCAGTGCAATGTGCGGGAGCTGTGTCTGCCCGTAGGCCTTAACCACGACGAACTACAGCAGATCGATCAGCTGGTTACGACGCGGCGCACGATACGCAAAGGCGAGCCCTTGTTTCTGAACGGTGATGCGTTCAGTTCGTTATTCGCCATACGCACAGGTGTTTTCAAAACCCGCATTACTACCCTGGATGGCCGGGACCAAGTCACCGGCTTTCAGATTGCGGGTGAAATCGTTGGCTTGGATGGCCTTAGTACCAACCGCCATGCGTGCGACGCGATTGCGCTGGAAGACGCTGAAGTGTGTGTCATTCCATATTCCCGTCTGGCCGAATTGTCGCAGAAGATACCGGCTTTGCAACGGCATTTTCACCGATTGATGAGCCGCGAAATTGTCCGCGAGCACGGGGTCATGTTGCTGCTGGCCAATATGCGCGCCGAAGAGCGGATTGCTGCATTCTTGCTGAATCTGGTGCGCCGCATGCACGCCCGCGGCTATTCCGACCGTGAAGTTATTTTGCGCATGACGCGCGAAGAAATTGGCAGCTTCTTGGGTTTGAAGCTTGAAACCGTTAGCCGTACGTTGTCGCGCATGGCCGAAGACGGCCTTATTAGCGTGAAGCAGCGGCGTGTGCGTATCGAAGACCCTGACAGATTGCGCGCCCTGGTAGAAAACAGCGCTCGCTAGCGCTTCTGCCACGCACTCCCGGCTAGGAGCAGGGCGCAAGGCCCTGCAATATCCTGTGTAGTTACTTGGCATCGTTTGCCGGCTTGGCGACTTCAGCCGCAATGGCTTGTCGCACATGCACCGGTTCGGCCCCCGGTTGGGTGGAAATCACTGGATCCGGTACCTGCAGGGCCAGCACCGTGGTGGCAATAACTGCCATGACTGTTACGGCAGGAATTCCGACGACCAGCCACATCCAGCCGACACGCCACCAGGGGATGGCCACGGCGGCACTATCGGAGGATGAAGGATGAGTCGGCTGTGACTGTTGCACTGCCATCGCGTACCTCGCTGAATGTGAATTGAATCGGGTGTGTGCCCGGGGACACTTGGTGCCCATAGGGCAGTCGGGCATGCAGCACGACGATTCGATTGCTCTGGCTGTCGACCGTCACGTAGCGTTCGTCTTCCGGCACGCTGATACCCGGTATGCCAGATACGTTGATCTCGAGCTTGAGCGGTTGAGAAGTGGTGTTAATAAGGTGAGCCTGATATAGGTTTTCGACCTCGCCGTTCTCGGTGGTGCGCATCATGACCGCACGGTCGCGCATGACATCAGCGCGAATCGGGCTATGGGTAACGATACCGCCCACGAAAACTGCAATCAAAGCCCACAGCAAGAAGGTATAAACCACCACCCGCGGGCGGAAAAGACGCCGCACAATTTTGCCGGCAGAGTCTTTCAAGGAAAGCCCACTTTCTGTGCCGTAACGAATCAGGCCGCGGTCGTAACCCATGCGGTCCATCACGTCGTTACAGGCGTCGATACACGCGCCGCAGTCAATACATTCGTACTGTAACCCGTCACGAATATCAATGCCCACCGGGCACACCTGCACACACAGTTTGCAATCGATGCAGTCGCCCAGCCCCAGCTCGGCGGGGTTGGCGGAACGCGGGCGCGACCCGCGAGGCTCGCCACGCTGTGCATCGTAGGAAACGGTGAGGGTGTCCTGGTCGAACATCACGCCCTGGAAACGGGCATAAGGGCACATGTACTTACAAACTTTTTCACGCAGCCAGCCCGCGTTGCCGTAAGTGGCGCCCCCATAGAACAGAATCCAGAACGTGGCCCAGGGCCCGGTGTTGAAGTCGAGAACGTCGAGACCCAGCTGACGGATAGGCGTAAAGTAGCCAACAAAGGTGAAGCCCGTCCAGAATGCAAACAGGATCCACAGGCCATGTTTGGCGAGCTTATGTGTGTAGAAGTTCAGGTTGCGCGGGCCCCGGTCGCGGCGTAAGCGCTCGTTGCGGTCGCCCTCGATGCGCCGCTCGATCCAGCTAAAGATTTCGCTGTAAACCGTTTGCGGACAGGTATATCCACACCACAAGCGGCCTGCGACTGCCGTGAATAAGAACAGGGCCAGGGCAGAAACGGCCAGCAGCAGTGTCAGCAGGATAAGGTCGTGCGGCGTAAAGGTCAGCCCAAAAATATGGAAGCGCCGCACGCTCAAGTCGAACAGCACTGCTTGACGGCCGTCCCAGCTAAGCCAGGGCAGGCCGTAGTAAAGCAGTTGAGTGACCCACACCATCACCCACCGCCAGTTGGTAAACCAACCTTTGACGGAGCGCGCGTAAATCCGTTGCTCTTCGGGCTGCGGGATGATGGGTATGATCTTTTGAGACATTTCAGTTCTGCGGTACCGAACCCGAGATGTTCAGTATGTAGGCAACAAGTAAGTCGATTTGTTGCGGGGTTAGGCGATCTTCGTGCGGCGGCATCACGCCATGACGACCATTCATGATCGCGTCGATGATGTCGGCCTCGGAACCGCCATACAGCCAGACGCGGTCGGTCAGGTTGGGGGCGCCCAACAACTGGTTACCCGTGCCGTCCGCGCTATGACACGCCGCGCAAACGTTGGCAAAAATGGGCTTGCCGCGTGCCGCTGCAACGGCATCGGTGGGTGCGCCCGACAGCGACAACACATAGGCTGCCACGTTGCGAACGGCGTTGGCGTCGCCCACAGCAGCCGCTTGGGGCGGCATCAGGCCTTGGCGACCCTTGGCAATCGTGGTGCGGATAGCGTCAGGTTCGCCGCCCCACAGCCAGTCTTTGTCGGTTAGGTTGGGGTAGCCACGCGAACCGCGGGCGTCCGAACCATGACACTGGGCGCAGTTGTTCAGGAACAGGCTGTGCGCAATGTTCAAAGCGCGCTCGTTGGTGGCCAGTTCTTCTACGCTCAGGCCTTCGAACTCGGCATAGGCCGTTTGCATACGGGCGTCGAGCTCGGCGGCTTGTTGCTCGTGCTGATTCGCTGATGTCCACCCCAGCAAACCGGGGAAGTTACCCAAGCCGGGATACAGCAAGAGGTAGATCAGCGAGAAAATAACCGTGAGGTAGAAAAACCAGACAAACCAGCGGGGCAGCGGGTTGTCCAGCTCGTACAGGTCGCCATCCCAAACATGTACGCCCTCGGCAATCGCCTCTTGGGGCGTTTCAGGCATGGGCTGGGACCCGGCCGCTTTGCTTTTGCGCTTGCTGCCGTAGTTCCACGCCAGCCAGCCGCATCCCACAATTCCGATCAGCGAAACGATGCTGATAATCCAGGGAACCAGGTTATTGGTGAAATCATTCATGCCGATTCCTCCTTGTTAACGGAAGAATCCAACATGTCGTCGTGTAAGGGCAAAGCAGCAGCTTCTTCAAACCGCATGCGGTTGCGGCTGCTCCAGGCCCAGGCGATGATGCCCAAAAAGCAGGCAAACGCCAGCACGGTAGTAAGACCGCGCAATAAATTCAAATCCGTCAGCATATCGGTAACCGTTCTCGTTCTTTACCGTTGGTTGACACCCAGGCCCTGGAGGTAGGCGATGAGTGCATCCATTTCGGTCATGCCGCGCACTTTGTCGGCAGCTTCTGCAATCTGTTCGTCGGTGTAAGGCACACCGATAGCTTTGAGTGAGCGCATGCGCTGCTCCATGGCCTCGGGGTTAACCTGTTGCTTTTCCAGCCAGGGATAGGCGGGCATATTGGATTGCGGAACCACCGTGCGCGGGTCGATCAAGTGCTGGCGATGCCAGTCGTCGCTGTAGCGGCCGCCTACCCGAGCGAGGTCGGGTCCGGTGCGCTTGCTACCCCATTGGAAAGGATGGTCGTAAACGAACTCGCCGGCCACCGAATAGGGGCCATAACGCAGCGTTTCAGAACGCAGCGAGCGAATCATTTGCGAGTGGCAGGTATAGCAGCCTTCGCGGATATAGACGTCGCGTCCAGCCAGACGAACGACGTCATAGGGTTCTACGCCAGGTGCCGGTTCTGTGGTAGAGCGTTGATAGAACAGCGGCACGATTTCGATTAACCCGCCAATCGAGACGACGATCAACACGAGGGTGATCATCAGCCAGTTGCGAGTTTCGATTTTCGAGTGTGAAAACGCCATTGCAGCTTCCTTGGTGCTTCGGAACGGGCAGCACCCTATGTGCTAAATGTGCTGCCCGGGATCGATCAGGTGGTGGGCGCCGGTTGCAGGACGCGAACCACAGGCGGATGGTTGACCGCACGTGGGTCGGCATCGACAAAGCGCATGGTCATGAACGTGTTCCAGGCCATGACGACCATACCTGTAAGGTACATTGCGCCTCCCACGAAACGGACGACGTAGAAGGGGAAGGTGGCGACCAGAGCCTCGACAAAGCTATAGGTAAGCGTGCCGTCGGCATCGACCGAGCGCCACATCAGACCCTGCATGACGCCGGCAATCCACATGGAAGCTACGTAGAAGACGATACCAATGGTGGCAATCCAGAAATGCAGCTCGATGGCGCGTTGTGAGTACCAGCGAGTCTTGCCGAACAGGCGCGGAATGAGCCAGTAGAGCGAGCCGATGGTAATAAATCCAACCCAGCCCAGGGCGCCCGAGTGCACGTGACCTACCGTCCAGTCGGTGTAGTGCGAGAGCGCGTTGACGGTTTTGATGGCCATCATCGAGCCTTCAAATGTTGCCATACCGTAGAACGACACCGCCACAATCATGAAGCGCAGGATCGGGTCGGTAATCAGCTTCTGCCACTGGCCGGAGACCGTCATGATCCCGTTGATCATGCCGCCCCAGGACGGCGCCAGC
>CAZMVM010000031.1:7421-25641 GCA_964569785.1 uncultured Pigmentiphaga sp.
AAAACAATGGAGAACACCATGCCAATGGATTGCGTCCAGTCGGGCAGTGCGGTGTAGTGCAGGTGGTGGGGGCCCGCCCACATGTAGGTAAATATGAGGGCCCAGAAGTGCACGATAGACAGTCGATACGACCAGATCGGCCGCTCAACTTGCTTGGGAATGAAGTAATACATCATGCCCAAGAAGGCCGTGGTCAGAATAAAGCCGACCGCGTTGTGGCCATACCACCATTGCAGCATTGCGTCTTGCACGCCGGCGAACAGCGAGTACGACTTCCACCAACCGGCAGGTACGGCCAGGTTGTTGAAAATGTGCAGCAGTGCAACCGCAATAATGAACGCGCCGTAAAACCAGTTGGCCACGTAAATGTGGCGCACGCGGCGCTTGGCAATGGTGCCAAAGAATACGATGGCGTAGGCTATCCACACGGCTGCGATCAGCAGGTCGAGCGGCCATTCGAGCTCAGCGTATTCTTTACTTTGTGTGATACCCAAGGGGAGCGTGATAAGCGCGCCCACCATGGCAACCAGCCAGCCCCAGAATGTGAAGGCAGCCAGCCGGGGAGCGAACAGCGTGGTGTGACAGGTGCGCTGAACGACCCAGTACGAGGTACCGATAAGGGCCGTAACCCCGAACGCAAAAATAACCCCGTTCGTATGCAGGGGACGCAGCCGCCCGTACGATAACCAGGGTATGCCTTTGGTCAAGTCGGGCCAGGCCAGCTGGGCGGCGACGATAACGCCTACCGCCATGCCTAGCACGCCCCAAATGACCGCCATGATGGTGAACTGCCTTACTACCTTGTCGTTATAGACCTCGGAGGCAGGCAGCGCAGCTTGGGTACTCATTGAAACGGACTCCGTGCATCAAGAGAAATGTGTGCGCAAATAGCGACGTCTTATACTATGCCGCAGAGTCGTTTTGCTTTCGTTGACCCAGGTCAACCTGGGTGACGGAAACCGCGGCCGGCGGTTCGTCGTCGTTGTGCGTCAACGACTCTTGCTGTTCGGCTTGTTTGCGGGCGGCCTCGGCGCGCAACTTTTCGGCGCGCTCTGCCAGTTCGTCTTCCTCGAATATCAATTCGCCCTGATGTTCGAGGTCGTCGAATTGCTCAGTGTGAAGGGCCCACGCCAGCATGGCGACGATGATCATCACCAGGATCACCGACAAGGGTATCAGCAGGAAAAGAATGTCCATACAAAGTACTGCTTAACCTGCCCTATGTAACCACTGCCGATGGAACAGGTGTTTGCGCGGGCGGGGTTTGCGGGTAAGGTTCTTTGACCAGACGAAGGCTGTTGCCGATGACCAGCATAGAACTGAGCGCCATCCCTAGGCCGGCCGCCCAAGGCGGCATGTAGCCAACCATGGCCAGCGGGATGCTGACGATATTATAGGCCAGTGCCCAAGTAAGATTTTGCCGCATCGTATGCACCGCCCGGGCGGCCATATTACGCGTGGCGGCAAGGTCGCTTAAGCGCCCCGAGGCCAGAACGACATCGGCCTGGGCGCGGGCAAGCGGCGTGGCATCGCCCAGCGAAACTGAAATGTCGGCACCAGCCAACGCGGGCCCATCGTTGATGCCGTCGCCTACCATCATGACGGTCTCGCCTGCGGCTTGCCACGCTTGAACTGCCGCAAGCTTTTGCTCGGGAGACAAATTACCCCGAGCATCGTCCAGGCCGGTTTGTTCTGCAATGCGCTGTACCACGGGTGACGCATCGCCGGATAACAGTGACACCTTAAGCCCGGCATCACGTAAGGCCTTGATGGTAGTAATGGCGTCGCTGCGCAAGGGGTCATCGAAGCTGAAGCGCGCAACCGGGCCTTTGCTATCGGCCAACCAGGTGGCCGGTCGATCGTCTTGCAGTTGACTCAGTTGTTCGATGAGATCGCCTGCGTCGGCCAGGTGTTGACAACCAAACGGCAGGCTACCCAGGCGCCACGACTCGCCATCAATATTCCCGACCAGACCCTGACCGGAAAGTTCCCGCACCTCATCGGCAACCGGGGGTGTGGCTACTTGCCCCGCCAGCGCGCGCGAAAGCGGGTGACGCGACCAGGCCGCCAGTGCCGCGGCCCGCTGTAACACCGCATCGGCGTCGAGCCCGGCACGCAAAAGTTGGATGCCGGTAAGGTTGGAGCGGCCGCGGGTGAGCGTGCCGGTTTTGTCGATGGCCAGACGATCGACATGGGCGAGACGCTCCAACGCGCCCGGTGCGCGTAGCCAGATGCCACGCCGCGCCAGCGAAGCGGTGGCCGCCAGCATGGCCGAGGGCGTGGCCAGCGACAGCGCGCACGGGCAGGTGACGATCAAGATGGCGATGGCCACGCCAAGAGCGCGGCTAGGCTCGATCAAGTGCCAGATAAACCAGCCCAGCGCAGCCAGCACCAGCACGCCGGCCAGAAACACGGAGGCCCAGCGGTCGGCCGTGCGCATCCAGTCAGGGCGAGTGGCAGCAGCCGCGTCGATTAGGTGACGAATCTGTCCCAGGGTAGATTCAGCCGCACTGCGCTCGACGCGCACCACGACCTCGTTCACCAGATTGCGGCTACCCGCGCGCACGCTGGCCCCTTGTGGTTTTGTAACCGGCAAGCTTTCGCCAGTGAGCACGGCCTCGTCGGCCTGAGTGTGCCCCTCTATGATGGTGGCATCAGCCGGAAAGACCTCGCCGGGCTCGATCCGCACGAGATCCCCAGGCACCAATTGGTTGGGTGTTACCAGTTCGGGTGCAGGCAAAGGTTGGGCGCCAGCCCGCTGCAGTCGCGTAATGCCACTCGGCAGCTGACGTTGCAAGGATTCCAGCTGCATCAAGGCGCGGTCGCGTGCGCGCGACTCCAGCCAACGCGCCAACAGCAGGAAGAACACGAACATGGTGACCGAGTCGAACCAGACATAGCCTTCGCCTTCGAAGGTGGCGATGCTACTGGCGACAAAGGCCAGCACTAACCCAATGGCTGCGGGCAGGTCCATGGCCATGCGGCGTGAAATTAAACTGCGCCAGGCATTGGTCAAAATAGGCCACGCCGAGAACAGCATGACCGGGATGGTGATCATCCATTGCGCCCAGCGCAGCAGTTGAATCAGGTCGGGCGAAATCTCACCCGGTTTCATGATGTACTCGGGAAAGGCGTAGGTCATCACCTGCATCATGGCGCAGGCGGCAACCAATAGACGCCACAGCAGCAGACGCGACGCACGTTTGCGCGCCACTTCAAATTCGGCCGAGTCAGCGGGGAAAGCTTTGTAACCAGCGCGCTTGATGGCGCGGAAAATGTCAGAGACACGCGTCCCCGCCGCCTCTTCCCATGTGACATGGGCGCGCTGCGTCATCAGTGATACACGGGCCCGCTCGACACCGGGCAGTGCAGTCACCGCTGATTCAATCGTCTGCCCACAGGCAGCGCAGACCATGCCTTCGACAGCAATCCACGCTTCGCGTCGCCCATCGGGATGGGACACCACAAAGCCGTGCTCGTCGGCAGCGGCATCGAGCGCAGCATAAGGATCGGAGACAGGAGCAGCGGCTGGAGGAGGAGAGAGGGCCGCAGGAGTACTCATGGCCCGTACTTTAACCCGACTGCAAAATTCATGTTTTGATGCACGTCAAAAACAGCAGAAAACATGCGGCGACATGGAGGGCGAGTTAAGCGCCAAGCCTTGTGCAGAGGGCTTGCGTTCTGTAAGCGTCAGCGCCAGCATCGCGAGTCGCCAGGCGAGCGCTTGGGTCTTGTTGATACCCCGACACCTATCGTATGCGGGGGACGTTGCCTGGCGTTTCCCGGACATTGCACCGGGGAAACGCGCTGCAGCAAAACAAGTTGCTGCAGCTGCGTTTGCGGGTTGCCGTTGGTTTAGTCGACCAGCTTAAGCGTACCCTTCATCAGCGCCCAGTGGCCCGGGAACGAGCAGAAGTAGGCGTACGACTCATCCTCAGAGAGCTTTGATACGTCGAAGGTAACGGAAGATTCCTCGCCACCGCCAATCATATCGGTGTGGGCGATGACGCGATCGTCGTTGGGGGGCAGGTAGTCGTTGTCCAGACCGGCCTGGATCGCGTCATTGGCCAGCGCCTGCATGTCAGCTTCTTTGGTCAGCACCCAGTTGTGGCCCATCGATGTGACAGGCAGCTTGCCTACGTGCTTCAAGGTTACGGTGAATTCTTTGCACGATTTGGGCACCGTGATTTCACTCTTGTTGTATTGCATGGCGTCGTTGCCTTCGATCGTTGTCGAGCAGTTGTTGTCGGCGGCAGCAGCTGCCAGGCCGGGCACCAACAGCAGCGAGAACAGGCTGGAGACGAGAAACTTACGCATGATAGACACTCCTGTGTGACAAAACTGGGTGATCCCTAAGGCGTTTGAGGGCAGCGGTGGTGACCCCAGGTGGTGAGTCACCTGCGCTCCTTCGGAGCCGCTCGGGACGAAACTACAAGTGATGCCGCTCGTAGCCAGATTCGTACCGCCTCCACCCATCTTGTCGTATGCCGGCGGGCCATCGCGCTGGTTGGCGCCTAGATGCCCGTGGCAGGGAATGCTTCTTCGGCATTCCCAGTACAACGCTAGTGTCTTGCCGTGAGGTTAACAAAAAGGAGGGTGGCTTAAAAAGCCCTCCCTGAATGGGTACATGCATCCTTACCCGCGTTCCGTCGAGCAGGTGAACGGAACGCCAGCTCATGCCTGAAAGCCATGCAACGCCCGTTATGAAGACACCATTTGCCGCACATCGAGGTCGGGCAGGTCGGACGTGGGCCGCGACAGCTCTGTAAACCAGCCCATGCGCCGCAGAATGGCTTTTTCCACTTCGAGTATCAACCAGAGCAGCACCCCGGCACCGATCACCACGGCACCTTCGAAGAGCGGGACAGGGCGTGACTGGAAGATGTCGTTCATCCACGGCACGTAAGTGAAGGCTAGCTGGGCCACCACCACCAGCGATACCGCCAACCACACGGCCGGGGTGCCTTTCATTGCCTTAAAGCTAAACGAAGGCACGCGCAGGAAACGAACACTGAATAGATAGAAGATTTCGAAGACGCACATGGTATTCACGACCATCGTGCGGGCAGTTTCCAGATCGTGCCCACGCGACAGCGTCCAACCGAAGATCGAGAGCGTGCCAATCACGAATAGCAACGACACGAACGCAATCCGCCATTTCATGAAGGGGGTGAGCAGCGACTCGTTCGGCTTACGCGGTGGTCGTCGCATGACGCCGGGTTCGGGCGGTTCAAACGCCAATGAGAGCCCCAGCGTGACCGTGAGTATCAGGTTGATCCACAGAATTTGTACCGGGGTCATGGGCAAGGTAATGCCCAGAAGCAGCGCAAAAATAATGGCCAGGGCTTCACCGCCGTTGGTCGGAATCGTCCAGGCAATGACTTTTCGGATGTTGTCGTACACCGTGCGCCCTTCGTAGACTGCAGCATCAATGGAGGCGAAGTTGTCGTCGGCCAAAACCACCTCGGCTGCTTCCTTGGCGGCTTCCGTTCCCTTTCTGCCCATGGCAATGCCCACGTCCGCCTGTTTGAGCGAGGGTGTGTCGTTGACCCCGTCGCCGGTCATCGCGACGATGGCCTTGCGCGATTGCAGCGCCCGCACCACGCGCAGCTTGTGCTCGGGGCTGGTGCGGGCAAACACATGAGCCTCGTAAGCGACGTTGACCAGTTCCTCGTCCGACAACGCGTCCAGATCGGCACCGGTAACCACGCGCGGGTTATCGGATAACCCTAGCTGCTTGGCAATGGCAACCGCCGTGGCCGCGTGGTCGCCGGTAATCATCTTGACCTGGATGCCAGCTGCCAAACAGTCGGCCACCGCGTCGATGGCTTCGGCGCGGGGCGGGTCGATAAAGCCCACGATCCCGGCAAAGTTCAGGTTTTGCAGGTGTTCGTGCTCAAGCTCTTCAGGGGCGTCGTCCAGGATTTGCCAGGCAAACCCCAAGACCCGCTCTCCGGCAGCACCGGCATGCGCGATTTCCGCTTCCCAAAAGTTTGGATCGATGGGCTGCTTGCCCTGATCGGTGACCTGGGCGGTGCACATGGCCAGCACCCGTTCGGGTGCGCCCTTCACCAGCAACAAGGCGCCGCCTTCGGGGTTCTTGTGCAAGGCGGCCATGTAGCGATACTCGGCGTCAAAGGGGATCTCGTCTAGACGCGGACAGCGCTCGAGCATGGTCGAGCGATGCAGGCCGGCGCGTGCGGCCAGCGCAAGCAGGGCGGCCTCCATCGGGTCGCCGTCGGCCACCCAGCGCTCGTCAACCTTGCGCACCCGTGAGTCATTGCAGAGCAGGCCCGCCAGCAACAGCATGCGCGCGCCCCCAGAGGGCTCAACCGGCTGACCTTCCGGCGTAACCAGGTAACCCTCGGGTGCGTAGCCCTCGCCCATCACAGCGTAGTCTTGGTCTGCGGTGATAATGCGCCGGGCGGCCATCTCATTGCGCGTCAGGGTGCCGGTTTTATCCGAGCAAATAATTGAAGTTGCGCCCAGCGTTTCTACCGCCGGCAATCGACGCACGATGGCATTGCGCGCCGCCATGCGACGGACGCCCAAGGCCAGGGTGATAGTGATGACAGCCGGCAGGCTTTCTGGCACCACCCCCACGGCCAACGCCACCACCAACATGAAGGCGTCCAGCAAGTCGTACTGACGAAACTGCAGGGCAAAGAAGAAAAGGAGGGCGGCCGCGATGATGGCAAACGCCGTGAAGCGGCGGCCGAACCGGTTAATCTGCCGCAAAAGCGGGGTGGTCAGCGTGTCAACGCCTTCTAATAGAGAGCTGATGTGTCCGATTTGGGTGCGCAGGCCCGTTGCGGTCACCACCCCATAACCACGTCCGGCTGCCACAAACGTGCCCGACCAGGCCATGGAGTGGCGATCACCCAAGGCAGCATCCTCCGGAGCCACATCAGCGCGCTTTTCCGCGGCTACCGATTCGCCTGTCAAGATAGATTCGTCAATGAGTAAACCGCGCGTTCGTATCAAACGCAGATCGGCGGGCACCCGATCACCGGCTTCCAGCTCCACAATGTCGCCCGGAACGAGCTCGGCCACGGGTATAGATCTGGCTTGACCTTCCCGGCGAACCCGCGCCGAGGGCGACAGCATGGCGCGTAACGCGGCAAGCGCCTGCTCGGCCCGGCCTTCCTGGATGAAGCCGACCAGTGCGTTCACCAGAGCTACCAGCAAGATCACGCTGGCGTCGACCCAGTGATCGATCAGCGCCGCGAGCACCGCCGCCGTCAACAGAAAATAGATGAGTGCACTGTGAAATTGAGCGAGAAACCGCACTAACGGCGACCGGCGCTTCGGGGGCGGCAGTTCGTTGCGTCCGTGCACAGTCAGGCGCCGAGCCGCTTCCTGGTTGCTGAGCCCCCGAGGCGAGCTGTCGAGCTGGGAAACCACAACGTCCGCTGGCTGGGCATGCCAGGTGGCCTCGTTCGAGCTGGTTACCTTGACCGGTTTTTGCATGATGTCGGCGTGGTTGATATTAGGATGTTTTCGGGCTTGGTTCGCGAAAATCCATCCATGATACCTTTGTCACCTATGAAAGAAGGATTTCCTCATGGCTGATACACCGTCTTCCCCACCACTGGCTTTTACCGAGACTGAGCTGGCGTTGCTGGCCCGCACGGCTGATGCGCTTACCGCCTACACCGGTAAACCGGTACTGGCCGAAACCGGTGTCACTGACGGCGTGCCCTGGGTGGTGTTCGGCATCCCGATTCCGCCCGACGCCGCAGATGCCGAGGAGCTTGACGAAGAGGTCATCGTCTGGAAGATGGGCGAGGCCCCGGGAGTGAACTGGGTGGGTAACGCCGGCGGGCTGGCCCCACGCCCCGATGACATCTTCGACTGTTACCTGCTGTGGGCGATTCAGTTAACCGCGGCGGAAGGCGAGCGGTTCGTCAAGCTGGATGAGCGCGGCGAAGTCATCGCTTGGGCAGAAGAATTATCCGACCTGCTCCCCTTTGTCGTCGACGGGGATTTCAACCCCGACTTCAAGCTGTTTGCGGAGGACGATGAAGACGAGGAGCCCGGTGACGATGACACCGGCGACGGTGCGATCAACGGCGAAGCTGGTTGGCGAAGATAATCGTTAGGGGTGGTGAATCGATTGGGGGTACCGCCCGTTCGGACGCACTGCTGGGGACGGGTCGGAACCGGGAACAAATCGCCACTATTGTCAGGCAACCTGACTTTATTCTATAACGTGCAGGTTCGGCGTCATTAGCAGGCAGCGCGGCGAAAAGGCAAGTATCGTGGCGGGAGCGCGCGCCCTTGGTTTTACCGAAACTGCGCCAGCGCCAGTCCAGCGGGTTCAGAGGGCGGCGAGGGGCAGAGGTGCAGGCATAGGGGCAATAAGGGGGTACGGTCGTGAACGAGTGCTGCACCCAACGGGCTTAACGCCAGAATGCGTTGTCTAAACCGTGCGGTTGCGACGTGCTTGATTGCAAGGTGTTAACTCTTCAGAATCGACGCTAACGGAAGCCGCCCGCAGCAGGGTGCCTGTCGCTTCAGGCCGCCCTTGACGCGTGCGTTCGATGCGATACTTATCCCGGTTGGAAGGAGGCAAAGTGTCTAAAGAAAAATATCCCTTGTTTTCCGAAGAGAATTCGGTGGAGGCCGTGAATGCGCGCATGGGGCCGGACATCAACCCGCGGATGCGCGAGATCATGTCTGCCGTCGTGCGGCACCTGCACGAGCTGGTCAAAGAGGTGGAGCCTACCCCTGAAGAATGGGCGGCAGCCATCAAGTTCCTGACCGAAACGGGCCAGATGTGTACCGAGTGGCGTCAAGAGTACATCCTCTTGTCGGATGTACTGGGGGTGTCCATGTTGGTGGATGCCGTCAACCACCGGCGGCCCTCGGGCGCTACCGAGAATACGGTGCTAGGACCATTTTATGTGGAGAATGCGCCGCGTTATGAAAATGGTGCCAACATTTGTCTAGATGGCAAGGGCGAACCCTTGCTGGTGGTAGGCAAGGTAAAAGACATTGATGGCAACCCGGTGCCCGGTGCCACCATTGATGTGTGGCAAACCAACAATGATGGATTTTACGATGTGCAGCAAAAAGGCGTGCAACCCGATTGGAATTTGCGTGGCCTTTTCACCGCTGACGAGCAGGGCCGCTACTATTTTCAGTCGGTAAAGCCGCGTTTCTACCCCATACCCGACGACGGGCCGGTGGGCAAGTTGCTTGCTCAGTTGGGACGGCATCCCAACCGCGCTGCGCACATCCACTTTATTGTACGGGCCGATGGCTTTGATACGGTTACGACGCACATTTTTGAACCCAATTGTCCCTACTTAGACCAAGACGCGGTCTTTGGGGTGAAGCCCAGTTTGGTGGCTGATTTCCGCTGGGTCGATGGGCCTGACGAAGCACATGGGGTTAGTGGCCCGCACTGGCGGGTCGATTGGGACTTTACCTTGACACCGGCGAGGGCGTGATGCAAGGATTTACTTACACGGGTCTGCCCGTACGTGTGGTGTTTGGTGTTGGCACAATTGATCAGGTTGTTCCAGAGGCTGAACGGTTGGGCATCGAGCGGGCGTTGATATTGTCTACCCCGCAGCAAAAGGATATGGCCGAGCAGGTTGCGTCGCTGTTGGGCGCACGAGCTGTTGGGATATTCCCCGAAGCTGCCATGCATACGCCCGTAGAAGTTACCGAACGTGCCATGCAGGTGGTTCGGGATGCCAAGGTGGATGGGGTTGTCGCTATTGGAGGCGGTTCAACTACGGGGCTGGGTAAGGCGATCGCCCTGCGCACTGATCTTCCTCAGCTGGTCTTGCCCACCACCTATGCCGGTTCAGAAATGACGCCCATTCTGGGGCAAACCGAAGGGCGGCAAAAAACTACGTTGCGCGACCTCAAGGTGTTGCCCGAAACCGTCATTTACGATGTGTCGCTCACGCTTGGTTTGCCGACACAAATGTCGGTCGTCAGTGGGTTGAATGCCATTGCGCATGCCGTAGAAGCTTTGTATGCACCCGATCGCAACCCCATCATGGACTTGATGGCAGAAGAGGGCATACGGGCGTTGGCGCGTTCGATGCCGCGTCTGGTCGAGCAGCCTCAGGATCGCCAAGCGCGCGCTGACGCACTTTATGGGGCCTGGCTGTGCGGCATTTGCCTGGGCTCGGTGGGGATGGCCTTGCATCATAAGCTTTGCCACACGCTAGGCGGCATGTTCGATTTACCCCATGCCGAAACCCATGCGGTGCTGATCCCCTATGCGCTGCAATACAACACGCCCGCAGCGCCGCAAGCGGTCGAGCGTATCGCCCGTGCACTCGACGTGGATGATGCCGCGGCCGGTTTGCAAGCGCTGGCGCAACGGTGTGGCGCCCCTCGCTCGCTGGGCGAAATCGGGATGCCCGAAGATGGTATTGCCGCGGCGGTTCAATCCGCTGTCGCCAACCCGTATGCGAACCCAGCCCCTATCACGGCCGAGGGTATCGAGCAGTTATTGCGCGATGCCTGGGCAGGTGCTGCTGTGTTCGGGCGCGTGTACGGCGTGGCATCCCGTTAGCGACGCAACCGGCACGATTCAGGCAAGAGCGGCGGTGGACACCGCCGTTTTTCTTTCTGCAGAGGTGGACGTGCCTAACGAGAGGGTGGGCTCGTCTGACGAGCCGGGCTCAAACATAAGTTAGCAACCTTAGCCCCCCACAGGCGCAGCGTTCGTGTTAGCGCTGGGTACCACGTCTTCAGGCTCCGGGGCAGACTCCGAGTGGGCGGATGAGTCCTGGATTCGGTCAAGGTGCAAACCATCTGCGGCGGGGCCTGGCCCAGCCGGCGCAGGGCTAGGTGCCGATCCGATGCCTTCTGGATCAATTTCCATGATCACTTCGACGCGTCGGTTGGCTGCCCGGCCTGCTGACGTCTCGTTGGTGGCGATGGGCCGCGTATCGGCATAGCCGACAGCACGCAAGCGCTCTGGCGCGATGCCATGGCGTTGCAGATAACGGAGCACACTCGTTGCCCGGGTCGTGGATAGCTCCCAGTTCGAAGGGAAGCGATTCGTGAAGATGGGGCGATTGTCAGTATGCCCCTCTATCGTTAGCCGATGCGGATTGTGTTGCAATGCCTGCGCCAGTCGGGCCAGCACTTCCAGTCCTGCCTCGGTCAGGTCGGCCTGTGCAGACTCGAACAGAATCTCATTGCTGATGCGGAAATTGACAGTTTGCTGACTAATGATGACGTCGATGTCATCGCCAAGATCCGCCAAGCCCAGCTCCTCAAGCGTTGGCAGCGGGCGGGCATCATCCGGTGTGGGCAAAGCAGGTAAGTCAATCTCCGCATAGCTTGGTGTCGCGCGGCTCATTGCGGATCCGGGCGCCTCGATACTGGCTTCAAGTACGGGAGGGTCGCCCACGTCTTGCGGCGTGGTGCTGGGAGCCGAGGCAACGAGCGGGGCCGCTTCGGTTCCAGCTGCTTGGGAGACTGCGCGGCTACTTTCTGCGACGTCCAGGGGCGCGGGCGCGCGCTGCGCCACGGTGCCGTCGTGCGATGGGGTATGTTTCGTTAGCGAAGTGTTGGGGCTTGAGGCATCCGAGGGCGCGATACCCGCAACATCACTGCCAGCAGATTCTGCCTCAGCCAATACCACCGATGCCACTTCCGGCGCGGCGGCCGACGTCGACGCGGGGTGAACGGTGGGCGCAAAAACGGCCGTTTCTTCTTCAGGGTGGGCTGGCGGTGGTGATGCAGGGTGCAATGGCTGCGAAGTTGCAGCCGACGTGTCCACGGCGGCTGGGGTGGTGTTCGTAATCGCAGGTGCCGGCACTGCGTCGCCAGCGGCTTCCCTCAGAAGTGCAACCGACGGGGCAACAAACGCGACTGTGTCAAACTCGTAAGCCGGCTCATCCGGGGCAGCGTCCAACCACGAGCGCGCCAAACCCAATAGCGTGACCGGGCCTGGAAAGGGAGGTGTGGGTTGGCTGACCAAAAGGGTGCCTAACGGGGATGCGTTGCGGGCGTTGTCGTCGTCAGAGGCCGTCAGTGGGGGGAGTTGGCCTGGCCCAACGAACGACAACATGGTCACCAGCAGCACCAAGTCAAGGTAGGTGATCAACCAGGCATCCGACTCTTTAGACTCGGCCGCCGGCAGCAACCAGCGTTCATAGCGACGTGCGCGCTCACGCTTTTCGAGCACCTCCAGCCGTGCCAGCTGCTGACGCAGCTCGGGACGCAAGACGGCAAGGGATTGAAGATCAATACCCTGCTTCATGCACGTTTGCCGGTTCAGGCTGCACCGCACGCGTAGGCGGCTGGTCGATTTCGTCCTGGTTGTCGGGCATAAACGACAACAGCGTTTCACGCACCATGCCTGGGCTGCGCTTCTCACTCATCATGGAGACGCCTTGCATCACCATGTTCATGAACACCAGGCGCTGTTCGGTGCGGCGTTCCAGCTTGACTGCCACCGGTTTGCACACCAGGTTGGCCAGCAGCACGCCATAAAACGTGGTCATTAGAGCGATGGCCATTTGCTCGCCAATGAGCGCCACACTGGCATCACCCAGGACACTAAGCAGGTTGATGAGACCCACCAGCGTGCCCAGCATGCCAAAGGCGGGTGCGTACGTTGCCATGGTGCGGAAAAGCTGTGCTTCGGCCTGCTCCTTGGCGCGCAACCGGGCAACCCGCCAATGGAGGTATTCAGCGACCTGCTCGGGTGGCGTATGGTCGATGACCAGCTGCACGCCGGTGCGCAAGAAGGAGTTCGATACCTGCGGCAGCGCCGCTTCGACTTTGCGGATGTCGTTGTTCATCCAGAGCCGCGCCAGATGCACGAGCTCATCGATATCCGACTGGTTGTACACCCGCTCATTACGGAAAACCGTGCCCAACAGGCGGAAAATGCGCACAACTTCGCGCAGTGGGTAGCTGATGAACGTGGCCGCCAGGGTGCCGCCCAGCACGATGGCCAATCCGGGCAGGTTCACGTACATCCACGGATCGGCGGCAGCGAACAACAGGATAACGGCCAGCAAGAGAACGCTGGCCAACACGCCAATCAGGGTTGATGGGTTGAACTTGTTTTTGCTCACGCCGGTGTGCCGCGTCAGGCGAAAGGGTCGAAGGAATCGCTGTCAGGATTTTAGGCGCGGCGCACGGATTTCAATCGAAGGGAAAGACGCTTATTCACGCGTCAAAGCGTGTATTCAGTTTGCTGCCGGGGCTGATCCGACAAACCCGAAAGGTCGAGGGGGCGCGATTGACCCAACCACATGGGATAGTCGCGATGATCGCGCAGATCGTTGCCGGTGAGCGGGTGCACGAGCACGTTCAGCCCATTGCGATTAACCATCAGCCAGGGGATCAGGTCTTTAAAGACCTCCGGACGGAAAGCGAGCTGGCAGCTCCAGTCAGGGTGTGGTCCCACCGGGCGTTCATGCACCCGCCCCATGATCAAGGGGAATTTTCGTGCCGCTTCTTCGCACAGGGCGCGAGCTTGGTCAATCGTTGTGGCGTCAAAATAGACGTGTGCGTGGTATCCAAAAATGGCAGAGGTGGTTTCAGGCATCGTGCTTTACCGTCGAAGATGAGTTGTCCCCGCGGTGGGGAGTCTTGGGATGGTGGATAGGCTTTTCCGTTGCGCGGCGGGGTTCGATATGAATGGTCAGCGTAATGCCCACGGCCTGGACCGCATCTTCGATGTCATCGGCAAGGTCGTGGGCGCGCCGTACGCTCCAGTCGCCCGGAACTAGCAAATTCACGTAGGCAAACCGCAGCGAGCCGGCCGAGCGAGTGCGAAGCTGTTCGAAACGAGCCCCCCGGCTTTCAAAGCGAGCGAAAATGATGCGAATTTGCTCGATTTCATCGAGGCTAAGCCGCCGATCCATGAGCCCGTCGGCGGAGCGTCGCAGCAGCCCCCAGCCCTCGCGCAGAATATTCACGGCGACCGCAATCGCGACCGCGGGGTCGAGCCAGTACCAGGACGTCCAATTGGCTAGGGCGACGCCCACGATAACGCCAGCGGTGGTCCAGACGTCGGTCATGAGATGACGCGCGTCGGCCTCTAAAGCGATCGACCGATGGGCACGCCCCACCTTCAACAACACCCTCGCCACCAGAAAGTTGATCGCGCTGGCTACCGCCGAAAGGGCTGAACCCCATTCTAGCGCTTGCAGGGGGCGGGGGTTGAACAAGCGCTCGACGGCGACGATCAGAATGACAATCGCTGCCGCAAAAATCAGCAGGCCTTCGAAGGCTGCCGAGAAGTATTCGGCCTTCGTATGACCAAAGGGGTGATCGGTGTCGGGCGGTTGGTTGGCGTAGGTCACCAAGGCCAGAGCAACGGCAGCGCCCACGACATTCACGATCGACTCAAGCGCATCCGACAAATACCCCACCGAGCCGGTCAACAGCCAGGCTCCGGCTTTTAGTGCGATGGTGGCGAACGCCGCCAAGAGTGAAAGTAAAAGGGCTTGACGCGGGGTGAGATTCAGCACGTTCCAAAAATCCCAAACGGCCATGCCGGAAAGGTTCGGCAACCTTGCAATCGTACCGCAGCATGAAATGCCAGTTTGCCCAACCGGCACCGTGACTGCGGCTTTAGGCGGGTGCTTGCTCCGCGTCTGTGGTGCCTGCGCGCCGCCGGTCGTGGTTGGCGGCGCTGTGGGTCGATGCCTCGGGGGCTAATAGGGGTGGCAAGGGGCAGTTCAGGGAATCCGCGATAGCCCGCAGTAATTCGGCTTCTACCGCCGTGACCTGGCCATCGTGCTCAACGGCCCGCGCAAGTGCGTTCAACAGCATCGGCTTGTGGGAAGGGCGTAAATGGCTGAGTCGAATAATGGCGGCTTCCAGTGCAGGTGCGGTCACGGCCTGGGAGGGCAGCATTTGCAATTGATCGAAGGGCAGCTCGCGCGCGGCACTGGCGAACGCCGCCTGGGCTTGTTGCGAGGCCTCCGGATCGCCCCGTACCTGGCCGGCAGGGTTGGCACCGGCGCGTGCCATGGCGGTCAGCAGCAGCTCGCATTCCGGTTGGTGGTGGACAATATCAGCGGTGTCGCGAGAGGGTGTTTCGCCTTCTAAATGGTGAACAACTATGCGATAGAGCGCCCATTCCATCAAGCTGATGTGGTTGTCCGCGGTAATTAGCCGCTCCAGACATTGCTTGAAGCGCGCGTATTGCGAGGGCGCTTGCTGACGGAGGGCGGGGAGTGACAGCTCCAGGAGGGGCAAGCGGTGGCGTGGATCCAACCCGTTCAGTTCACCCTGCATGTCGAGCAACGCTTGGTAAACGTCGGGGTCGGCCAGTGATTTTAAATCGTTAAGCTGGGCGGCTTGGATGTCGGAATCGGGGCTTAACAACAGGCCGAAAATGAGCGCACGGGCCGTGTAGGCGTCGTGCGCAGCGGCCCGCAGGTTGGGGGGTAAGTCGGCCAGAGTACGGCGCGCCCAGTCGAGGTGACGCACCTCGGGCTGACCAATGGCGTCGATGGCTTGCTGTGCCGCTGCGGACGGCAGACTTGCGATGCCATCGGTCGCGTCGTGTGGACGACGGCCCTGGGCAGTTGCGGCCGCGGTTTCTGCCATAATTGCGGCGGTGGCCAAACGTCCTGCGCGTCCCCATGCGGTGCCGGGTGCCGGTGCCTCAGCGCGTACCTCTGGGGGCTCGGGGGTAATGAAACGGCCGTCCCAGTCGGGCTCCAGCCGCCGGATGCGTTCGGTCAGTGGTGGGTGGGTCGCCATCAGCCCGCCCAATGCTGAACTCACTGCCTGCCCAAAGAACATGTGGCTGTACTCGGTGGCGTTGGGTGTTTTCAATTTCGAACCGGGCTGATAACCGCCGATTTTTTTGAGGGCGCCCGCAATGCCGGTTGGGTCGCGTGTGAACTGCACCGCCGACGCATCGGCCAGGAATTCACGCTGACGGCTGACGGCCGCTTTGATCAAGTTGCCGAAAAACGTGCCGGCAAAGCCCACCACAACAAGCACGAGGCCAATCGCCAGCAGGATGAACACGCTGTTATCCCGATTGCGGCTGCGGCGCAGGGGCGCGGTGCGTAGCAGCAAATAACCGATGAGCCCGATGAGCAAAATTCCATGTAAGGTCGCAACCAAGCGAAGGTTGAGCCGCATATCGCCGTGGAAGATATGACTAAACTCATGGGCTACCACGCCCTGCAGCTCGCTGCGGTTAAGCAAATGAATACACCCGCGCGTTACCCCAATAACTGCATCCTGGGGCGAGTGTCCCGCCGCGAATGCGTTGATGGAGTCGTCCTCAATCACGTACACCGGCGGCACGGGGGTACCGGCGGCGATGGCCATTTCTTCGACCACATTCAGTATGCGGCGCTCGTCGGGGTCGGTGGTGGTGGGCTGAATCAGGCGGCCGTTCAAGGCTTCCGCCACGGCCTTGCCTCCGCTGCGCAACTGAACATGTTTGAACAAGCCGCCCAAGACAACGACGCTAATCACAGCAAGGCTGACCATCCCGACGAGCTGCCAGTCGAGCAGCGACACGGCGTGATCTAGGAAGCCTTGTGAATCAAATGCGTAGGATCCGTCGGGCTGGGAGAACCAGGCCAAGATCAGCACCACGGCAATCGTGGTGAAGGCGATCAGGCCCACGACGGCCAGGCACAGCAATACCAACAAGTGTGCAGTGTTGCGCCGCGCACGGTCTTGCTGTTCGAAAAAGTTCATGATGACAGCCTAGAAGGCAACGCGGGGCGCCGCCTGAATCTCTTTGGAGTCTTCGAAAATCAGCAGGGAAGCATCCTGCCCATGCCCCACAAGCTTGGCAACCACAACCGGTGGAAAGCTTTGCTTATATGTGTTGTATTCCATCACCGCGTCGTTGAAGGCCTGACGCGCAAAGGCCACCTTGTTTTCGGTGCTCGTCAGCTCTTCCGACAGTTGTTGCATGTTTTGCGACGCTTTCAAGTCTGGGTAGGCTTCCATGACAACGTTCAATCGACCCAACGCCGCGCCTAGTGCGCCCTCGGCTCCGGCCAATTGCCCCATAGCAGCGGCGTCGCCAGGGCGGCTGGCTGCTGCCTGCAACCCCGCGAGTGCCGTATTGCGTGCCTGCACAACGGCTTCCAGGGTTTGGCGCTCGTGCGCGAGATAGGCCTTGGCGGTCTCAACCAGGTTCGGAATCAGGTCGTAGCGGCGCTTAAGCTGGACTTCGATTTGTGCGAAGGCATTCTGGAAGCGGTTTCTTAAGGCGACCAGCCGGTTGTATACGGCGATAAAGTAGAGCGCCAATAGAACAACGAGAACCAGAATAACGATGGTGGTAATGCCCATAAGCGTGAGTTCCTTGAAAGCGAATGGCACAGGGGGTTCAGGGTACTCGTGCCTGCACAGAGCGTAAAGGGTGCGTAGGTGCGTCTCGTCAGGCCGGGTGATATCGGGGCGAAGTCAGGTGTCGTGCTGGCTATCGTTGGGCGCTATGCCCAACCCCAGCTCGCGCAAGCTGGGTAACACCGCTTGTACGGCCGTGCGTCCGGCCTCGATCGCTTCCTCGGCGCGGTGAAAATCCAGCAAGCCCAAGTGTGCGAGGCGGGGCGCTAAAACGACTTCCGGGGGGTCGCCCGCCATGCGGCTGCGGGTAATTCGAGCCTGCATGATGTTTAGGCTTGAAGCAACCACATCGAGCATCGAGGGCAGCGGCGGCTCGGGCGGGGCGGGCATTGGCAGCAGTTCGCTCAGGTTGTCTTGCAGACGGCGCAACCATTCCGTAGCGGGAGCAGCCACCGCGACTTCCTCATTCGCGGGCCGACGACGCAAATGTCGGCCTACGATGTCCGCGTTAAGGTCGACGGCAATGACGATGTCAGCGTCCATCGCTCGGGTCAGCGATACCGGAACCGGGTTCACCAGCCCACCGTCGACCAGTACACGTCCGTTGTACCAGACGGGACTGAACAGGCCGGGTAGGGCGATGGATGCCCGCACTGCGTCTATGGTGGGGCCCTCGCGCAGCCAGATTTCACGGCCGGTGTGCAGGTCGGTGGCCACGGCTGCAAACGGCAGCTCTAGTTCTTCGATCGCCAAGTCGCGAAACTGCCCGCGGAACAAGTTCATCAAGCGCGCGCCCTTGATCATGCCGCCATTCAAGCGGAAATCCATGAAGGACACCACGCTGGAGAACGTCAAGCTGCGCACCCAAGCATCCAATTGGCCGAGCTGGCAGCACGCATACGCAGCTCCTACGAGAGCCCAGATCGAGGTGCCTGCAACTACGAGA
>CAZMVM010000032.1:0-19878 GCA_964569785.1 uncultured Pigmentiphaga sp.
CCAGATATCCTCATTATGAGGCAAATGGGTGTCTAGGGTAGCCGGGCCGATTCACCCAGCTCAATGATCGCCAATATTTTTGGAGGGTTTCGGAGGGCGGAATCTGGCGTGTGATACCGGGAGCATTTGCCAAATCCAGCGCCAATGGCATGTTCGCCGAGCCCAAGGGCGCTCCGACGCTTGGCCAGGACAACGCCAGCGTCTATTGCGACCTGCTGGGGCTGGACGCGGCGTCGGTCGACCAGCTTCGTACGGAAGGAGCAATATGAGCGCCGCGAAACCATTCGATGATCTGACCGTCGTCGACCTCGCTTGGGTTGTCGCCGGTCCCGCGATTGGACGGACATTGGCAGATTACGGCGCCACTGTCATACGAGTCGAGTCCAGAGCGCGTCCGGACGCAGCACGGCTGGTCGGGCCCTATCATGATGGAAAGATCGACTTGGAGCGCTGTGCCCTGTTCGACACGTTCAATGCCGGAAAACTCGGGCTCACTCTCGATCTACGACAAGAGGCAGCACAAGGCGTCCTGTTCGACTTGATCAAGCGCGCCGACGTTCTCATCGAGAGCTTCGCTCCAGGGCGTCTCGCACAATGGGGGCTTACGTGGGATCGTCTGCACGCAGAAAACCCCGCCTTGATTCTTCTTAGTACCTCTCTTATGGGCCAGAGCGGCCCATTCAGATCGTTCGCGGGCTTCGGCAACCTGGGAGCCGCTGTCTCTGGGTTTCAAGGGCTTGCAGGCGAAAGCGATGCAATACCGATAGGTCCATTCGGGCCTTATACCGACTACGTTGGCCCTCGTTTTGCGCTGGTCGCGCTGCTGGCTGCCCTCGAACACCGGCGGCAAACAGGTAAGGGATGTCATCTCGACGTTTCACAGGCAGAAGCAGGCATCCAGTTTCTTGCTCCTGCCGTGTCTCATGCTGCTGACACCGGTCAGAATGCGGCAGCAATGGGCAACCGAGACCCACAATACGCGCCGCATGGCGTCTATCAGTGTGCAGGTGAAGATGAGTGGGTGGCCATCGTGGCGCGCTCCGACCGGGAATGGCAGCGCCTTGCTGAAGTCATTGGTGCATCTGCACAGCGGGACAACTGGAAAACCCTGAAAGGAAGAAAGGCTGACGAAGATGCGCTCGATGACATCGTTGGAAGCTGGGCGCGCCTGCACCATGCTCAAGACATAGAACAATCGCTTCAGCGACTAGGCATTCCCGCCCATAAGGTCGCGTCGGCCGCCGATGTAGTCAACGACCCTCAACTCATTGCACGACAGCATTTCGTGCGACTCCCACATCCTCTTGGCGGCGAGAGTATCTTCGACGCCACGCGGTACCGGCTTTCCGACACCCCTGCTCGATACGACCGCGTCGCACCCCATTACGGGCGCGACAACCTCTACGTTCTTAAAGAAATCCTTGGCTACGACGACGATCGCATTGCTGCACTGCACGCCGACGAGGTGCTCCGCTGACCGGGTCGAAAGCTAAGCCAATGTGTTCTGAATGTGGGGTAATTTCGACATCGTTAAACAATAACACCAAGAAAACGGAGCCATAATCGGCTCCGTACACTCACACTGCGGCACTTGTGTTGAGTTGATCACACCCTAACATTATACGCCAGCGAGTCAGCGACACCATGGCACGTTTTGTCACTTCCCAAACTGAAGTGTTCGCTCAGCATTAATCCAATTTCAGATTCGCTGCCTTGATAATCTCACCCCATGTGTCGCGCTCGCTTTTAACATACGCTGCGAATTCATCGACCGTCATTAACATATGTTCATAGCCCATGGCCTTGAAGCGTTCGCGCACCTGATCCGACTGCAATGCCTCGATGAAATCCGCATTCAGCTTCTGACGCAGCTCGAGAGATGTGCCTTTAGGAGCGGCAATTCCAATCCAAGCGAACAAGGTGTAGTCTTTTGCAGTTTCCGATTCACTTACCAGTGGTACATCAGGGTACAGCTCGGAACGCTCAGATCCGGAGTAAGCGATGAACCTCACCTTATCCGCCTGCTCCATGGGGCCGGCGCTAGCAGCGCTACCGAAGGCCCAGTCGACTTGACCCGTGGAAACGTCCCCGTATAGTCGCCCCATTTCCTTGTACGGCACATGGGTCATACTTGTGTCGGTGACCTTTTCCAGTCGCAATGCCCCCAAATGTCCCGGACTACCCACAAACCACGACCCATACGTGAGTTCTCCCGACCGATCACGTGCAGCCTTGATCACGTCGTCTACAGATTGGTATGGGCTGTCAGCACCCACTGCCACGAAGAATCCGTTCCTGAATAACGGAACGATCAAGGCAAGATCTTCGTCGGGGTCGTACGGCAACTGGCTAAACGTGAACGGGTTGGTCGTGACATGCACGGCATCGAATAGCAGCAGCGTATGAGCATCGGGTTCGGCTTGGCGCAACGCGTTGATGGCAATAAAGCCGCTGCCCCCTGGTTTGTTTTCAACGACGACGGGCTGGTTCCACTTTTTAGATAGTTGTTCGGCAACCAACCGTAGGGCTACGTCGGGCCCGCTTCCCGCCGCGTGCGCAGAAATGACATGCACTCGTTTATTCGGAAAGTTCTCGAGTGCCGCCTCCGCCCCTCCTGCCATCGCGACACACGCTGCGACGAGTGCTCCTTTTGCAAATACTATGCTGCGAACCCCGAGCTTTCTTAACATAATGTCACTCCGAAAGGGTTAGTAACACCCCTCAATGGTAGAGTGACCCGAAGCATCGGGGCATGCAAAATTGTTCTGCGGCGCAATAAAACGCTTATATGCGCCGATCCCGCGTGACACTAATGTGCCGCTCGTCGGCCCAAAAAAAGTCAATAGGTATTTCGTTGCTTATTCGCTAACCCGTGCACTCAATCTACCGTCACGCCCGCGTTTTCAATAACCGACCGCCAGCGCTCCCGTTCTGCAGCAACAAATTCTGCCATTTCTGCTGGTGAACTGCCAACGGGCTCCGCGCCCTGGTTTTTTAATGTATTTTTAACAGCCTCGGTATCTAGGGCATCCAGAACGGCAGCGTGAATTTTCTCAATGACTTCTTGTGGTGTCCCGCGCGGCGCGGACAACGCAAACCACGCGCTTGCTTCAAATCCATCAATACCGGTTGCTTCGGACATCGTGGGCACATCGGGCGCAAAGGGCGTTCTTTCAGCGTTCGCGACTCCAAGAAACTTTACCTTATTTTCTTCGCGAAACTTTAACACCGCGGAAATATTGCCAAAAAACAAATCGATCCGACCACCCAACATATCGATCAGTGCTGGCCCTTCTCCCTTGTAGGGCACGTGGATCATGTCGGCATCAACCAAGGTGCTGAACAGCTCCGCCGTAAGGTGTGAGGTAGAGCCGTTCCCCTGAGAGCCGTACGTGATTTTCCCGGGGTTCTTTTTCAAGTATTCAATGAGCTGCGGTAGCGTATCAACCGGCAAATCAGCCCGCGCGGTAATAACGTTAGGAATCTTGGAGATTACAGTAATCGGTGCGAGATCATCAGGATCGTACGGTATCGATTTAAACAAACTTTGGTTGATTGCATACGGTGCAGGCGGACTCATTAACAAGGTATAGCCGTCCGGCTTGGCCCGTGTCACAAGTTCCGCGCCGATATTAGCCCCGCCCCCTGGCCGGTTCTCGACGATGACTGGTTGTTTCCAGGTATCGCTCATGTGCTGGCCGATGACTCTTGCTAACGTGTCAACCGTTCCGCCCGCGGGGTATGGCACAACAATGCGGACCGCCTGATTAGGATAGCTGATGCTGGAGGGCTCCGCCGCCGTCGCCGTAGCTGATGAAAACGCCAAAGAGGAGGCTAGTAGTGTCGTGCACAACGAAACGATTGAGGGCTTTTTCATGTTGGCTCCTTTAGTCCACCGGTGATTATTTTCATTGCTCGTTAGCAGTTCAGTAGTGATCGGCCCCGCAGCGCGAATGGCAGAGTCGGGACACCTTTTTATGAAATGGCCGCAGCCGCCATTTTCCGCACGTTCCGAGTCAAAAAACGAACACCGCGCAATAACAGCTGCTAAATGGTTTAACTTAAACGTTGCGCTGATACAGGTGCAATCTTCACATCCACTACAGCGCTTCTACCCGATCGCACCGTTTCCATAGCCTGCTTCAGCACTTCTCTTAAGTGTTTTGGGTCGGCCACCGCGAAGGTTGCGGCGTCGCCCGCTGCTGCTGCGATTTCGGCCAGCCGCGCGCCCTGCCCCGAACCAATCCAATATTTGTCCGCGTGGTGCGCGCGCCCTTGAGGATGCACGAGCAGGCTCGAAACCTTCGGAGCATTCCACCCCCCATTGTTCAAAATTACGGTAAGTATGGGGAGTTGATAAGTAGTACTGACCCAATACGTACTGCTGGGCACGCCAAAGAGATAGCTGCCGTCCCCAACAACACAGATAACCTCCGCTTCGGGATCAGCCATTTTCACGCCCAACGCAGCGTTAATTCCCCAGCCGAGCCCGCTCCCACCGTTGGTATAGAACGACGCAGGCTGCTCCATTCGTAAGGTGGAAACAAGGCGTTCGGTTGCAGTCGGAGCTTCACTGAGAACAACCGTTCGATCGTTAATCAGTTCCCGCAAGGCGCTCGCGAACTCGGTAACGGTAATGAAGTCACCGGACGTGTCGGGAATGTTGGCCGTCCCACGTTGCTGAACATCCGCTATCCATTGCCGTCGCGCCTGGGCGTTGTCATTATCTGGCGCCTCAGCGTTGTCCGCAAACGCAAGCAGCTGCCGAAGCACAACTGCCGTATCCGCCTGACAGGAAATTTCTGCCGGGAAATGCCAGAACCCCAAGCTCTGCTTAACCGGATCGATATCAATATGGAAGATGCGGGCGTCAGCAGCTGGACGAGTACGGGAAACAATCCATGGTACGTCGACATCGAGCAGCAGGATCAAATCGGCCTCGTCGACCAGAGCATTTCGCCGATACCCGACATGATGTGGATGGCTTCCCGGGAAGTTGACGTATTGCGGACTTACTTCACACACTCCCAGCCCATAACGCTCAGCCAACTGCACCAGCAAGTTCACCGACGTTGGGTCACGTCCCAAATAGGTCGTGATCACCACAGCCCGCTTCGACGCGGAAATCGCTGAATGTAAAGTTTCAAGCACTGAGCTGTCGACGCCGCCGATTCGAGCCGCTGGCCAATGAACGTGATTTTCGCTGCCTTCTCCGGTCTGCTCCTCCCAAACTTCGCGCGCGCCGGTGATGTATACCGGACCCTGGGGCTCAGTCTGTGCCAACTGGTACCCTCGCAGTAGCACCGACTCCGTCATTTCAGGGGAGCGCAGCTCGTACGACCACTTCATGTACTGTCCGCCGATTTCATGCTGGCGCGGGCTATCTTGCGTGTAATGTATGTACTCTGTACGAGCGCCCGCACGCGTTCCATCGACGGTCACTGGCGAAAGACCTGCCACGATCAAGGCCGGTACCCGTCCTCTTGCTGCATTATGAATACTGGAACCCAGATTCTGGGTGCCGACGTCCACATGCACCAGCACCATCTGGGCCTTGCGAGTGCGCATGGCATAACCATGCGCTGCACTGAGGGCTGTCATTTCATGTGGACAGATCACCACTTTGGGCTTGAGCGCGTTCGCTTCATCCAGCTCTGCAAATGCTTCTATGAAAGCAGGATGATCACTCCCCAGGTTGGTGAATAAATATTCCACCCCCAGGCTAGCCGCGGTTCGCAGAAGTTGCATTGCTGCTGTGGGCGAAATGTTTTGTGGCATGTTCACCATCCTTTTCTTGGCTACCCATTTAAAAGCGAGCGCGGCCCTGCTCGCACATGGTTCATGCGATCCGTGAGCGATGGGCCTGCAATTGTTGGTGTGACGTTAATTAATTGATGACAACGTCGTTCGTATCAATGACTTTCTTCCAGCGTTCGCGTTCGCGATCCATAAAGGCCGCAGTTTCTGCCGGTGAGTCGCCGACAGCCTCTACGCCATGATCCTCGAATCGCTTCTGCACTTCGGGTAGCTTAAGAACTTGCACGACATCGCGGTTGATCTTATTAACTAACTCATCGGGTGTTTCAGGCGGCGCCACCATACCGAACCAAGTCACGGACTCGAATCCATCCAGACCCGACTCAGCCAATGTGGGCACATCCGGCAAGAGCGGGCTGCGAGTGGGAGATGCCACGGCGATGATGCGTGCGTTGTCGCTCGCATGCTGAGCATACATTGCCCCGATATTGTCGAAGAACACATCGACTTGCCCACCCACCAATGCCGCTAAGGCTGGCGCGCTACCCCGGTACGGAACGAAAGTAAACTCGGTATCCACAGCGCTGGCGAACATTGCACCCGTCAGGTGTGACGTGCTGCCATTTCCTTGAGTAGCAACCGTGACTTTGCCACTATTTTCACGCGTGTACTCGATAAACTCCTGGATATCCTTGACCGGAAGATCTTTTCGAATGGCCACGACATTAGGAGCCTTCGCGAGAACGGTAATAGGCTTGAACCTCGTGGGGTCGTAGGACAACTCTTTGTACAAGTTATGGTTAACGGCGAGCGGGCCCGGTGGCGAAGACAATAAGGTGTAGCCATCGGGTTGCGCTTCCGCAACCGCTGCTGCACCAATGTTTCCTCCTGCCCCTGTTCTATTGTCTACAACAACGCTTTGTCCCCAATTTTGCGATAGCTTGTCGCTGATAATACGCGGCAGAATATCCGCTGTTCCGCCAGCTGGGAACGGCACAACGATGCGTACCGATCGTTGCGGAAACTCGTCGACATTCTGGGCAACTGCCAACGCCGGGGCGCAAACGAGGCAAGCTGCAAACACGTATCTGCGAATAGACCATTCCATAACCGAATCTCCTGTTCGTGCCGCGCTTCCTTGAAATAATTGTTCTGAGGAAGAACAGCGCTGAATAAGCTGCACCGTGCAAGAAGACGAGCCCGCTTACCTTACGTTGCCCGCTACTCGTACGTCAATTCTCAAAAACGCTTAAACTGTTCGCTTTTCGAACTTTCGCCGTGGAAGAGAATGACTAAACTAAAACCCTCGGGAGACAAGGAGTATGTAGCGGGGCTTGAGAAAGGCCTGGCCATCATCGAAGCCTTTGGAATTCGCAAAGGGAAACTCACGCTATCGGAAGCTGCCGAGATTACGGGACATACGCGCGCCTCCTCGCGCCGCTCCCTGCTGACGCTGCATCGGCTTGGCTACGTAGATTGGGACGGCAAGTACTTTACCCTGGCGCCTCGCACTTTGCGGCTGGGGTACTCATATCTCGCATCCAACCCGTTGTGCCGCCTGGTACAGCCGGTATTGGAAGCAACGACCGAGCGAACCGGGGAGCCCAGCTCCGTCGCTGTCTTGGACGGGATGGAGTCCGTTTTTGTGGCTCGCGCGGCAGCCAAGCGCAGCTTATCCGACGGATTGGGTTTAGGCTCACGCCTGCCGGCCTGGTGCTCGGCCACGGGGCGGGTGTTGCTTGCAGAACTCGACGACGAGGAAATCGAGTTTCAGCTACGCCGGATTGTGCGCCGTCGACGTACGCCTCGCACCCTTGTCGAACTGCCTGAACTCATGGAGGCAATACGCACCGCCCGGATCGAGGGCTACGCCATCGTCAATGAAGAGCTGCAGCTAGGGCTGATTTCCATTGCCGTCCCTTTGCGTGACGGTGATGGGCGCGCGTTGGCAGCCATGAGCCTGGCGGTGTCAGCATCACGATTCACGCCCGCTGATATCGCCGAGCGCTTGCTGCCCGAGCTGGAAAGCGCGCGTCTCATGTTGAGTAATCTCTACTAGCACGTCTGCCGACCGTTCCTGACCCACACCGAAAGTTCGATAAGCGCACAAAAGGTTCGATTTTATTGACGGATCGATTTACGGACTTTAAGGTTTTCGCAGATAGTTTCTCGGTGTGATCGGAGAGCCTCATGCAAGGCGTTACTAACACTTTGGACCGTGTTTGGCCGAACCCTTCGCTTACGCGAATTCCATACGAGGTGTACGCGAACAAGGACATTTACGCGTACGAACAGCAACATATTTTCCAAGGACCCACCTGGAACTTCCTGTGCCTCGAAGCCGAATTGCCTGAAGTCGGAAGCTTTCGCACAACGCATATCGGTGAAACTCCGGTGGTCGTTGTACGCGACAGCGATAATCAGCTCTACGCTTTCGAGAACCGCTGCGCCCACCGAGGTGCGCTGATCGTGCTTGAAAAATCAGGGAAGGCCAAGAGCTTTTCCTGCGTGTATCACGCTTGGGGTTACAACCGCAAAGGCGATCTCACCGGGGTCGCGTTCGAGCGCGGAGTGAAGGGCCTGGGTGGCATGCCCAAAACCTTTTCCAAAGCCGACCATAGCCCGCGCAAAGTCCGCGTTGCTACCTTTTGCGGCTTGGTTTTCGGCAGCTTTAGCAACGAGGCCCCCGATATTGAGGACTACCTGGGGGAAGACATTTGTAAGCGCATTCAGCGCGTCATGTATAAGCCCGTTGAAGTTATAGGGCGTTATACCCAGGCCTTACCAAACAACTGGAAGCTTTACGTGGAAAACGTGAAGGACAGCTATCACGCAAGCCTGCTTCACCTGTTTTTCACGACGTTCAAATTAAACCGGCTTTCGCAAAAAGGCGGCATTATTGTCGACCCGAGCGGCGGTCACCACGTCAGCTATTCGATGATCGACGAACAAGCCGAGCGGGACGCCTCGTATCAGGGCTTGCGCTCCGAGACACAAGATTACCGCTTGCGCGACCCATCGCTACTCCAGGGGTTCAAGGAGTACGAAGACGGCATCACACTGCAAATTTTGTCTGTCTTCCCGGGCTTCGTGCTGCAACAAATACAAAACTGCCTCGCGGTGAGACAAGTACTGCCCAACGGGCTGGGGCGCACTGAACTTAATTGGACTTACTTTGGCTATGCCGACGATACGCCGGAACAACGCGAGATTCGTCTCAAGCAGTCAAACCTCATTGGCCCCGCTGGCTTCGTCTCCATGGAAGACGGTGCGGTGGGCGGATTTGTACAGCGCGGGATTGCAGGTGCTCACCACCTGAAGTCTGTAGTTGAAATGGGCGGCGACAGCACTGAATCGAGCGAGGCACGTGCAACGGAAGCCTCGGTACGCGGGTTCTGGAAAGCCTATCGTCATTACATGAAATAAGAGCACACCATGAGCGAATTGCTTGACCTTTGTGCCTTCAATGCTGAATACGCACGAATAATCGACAGCGACTTACTCGAAAAATGGCCAGATTTTTTTACTGAAGACTGCCATTATCGAATCACGAACATCGAGAATGAGCGTGAGGGTCTGACCGCCGGCCTTGTGTACGCCACGTCACGGGCAATGCTACACGACCGCATTTCTGCTCTGCGCGAAGCCAACGTGTACGAGAAGCAGAGCTATCGCCACCTGATCGGCATCCCCAGTATCACCGCCAACACCGATGGCGTCATTCACGCGGAGTCTCCCTTCATGGTGGCGCGCATCATGCACACAGGTGAAACAATGCTGTACGCCACCGGCTGCTACCAGGATCACTTTGTACGCGATGGGGACAATCTGCTACTGCGCCGGCGTGTCGTGGTTTGCGACAGTACAATCACCGACACCCTGTTAGCCATCCCGCTGTAAATGATAAGAACTCATTAAATAATGTCACGAGGGATAGCCACTGCCTGACAATGACAGGGGGGTGCAAAGCCAGGCTCGTCAGGAATTGTTCAGGCAACCCCATTCGAGCTGAGATCATTCTGCTCGTAGATTTCGGCACAAAATTTGAATACGTGCACGCGTTCCGCCGCAGTCCATGTCTCAAGTGGCGGGCTGCGGTGTTCTTTATGGCGGCGTTGCCGCCATTTTTATTACCCAACAATTGCGGGTATTCGCTCCTGAGTCGTCGTTGCCCTCAACTCAGTTTTGCTATGCTCGAAGCTAGAGGCCGATAGGTTTGCTCAAGTCGCTACCAATGACGAACCACGGTTCTATTGATGCGTGGCCGCGCCCCGTGTCTTGACCGAGGTTCGCTCGCTGCCGGCGCGGGCTTACTTGGGCCTCACGTGGGTGGTCTGTCCAACCACTTGGACACGCATCCACGCAATATAGGCCGATTTCAGTTTGGAGCTACCGCATGACGGCAACCCCGGTGTCCCGTCCGTTTATCGTTTGGTTAAGAGAGCTGTCGGCCCTGCGCCCCGCACCCTGGGAGTGGACACGCGCGCTGCGTGCCGCCATCAGCGTAGGTTTGCCGTTTACGTTAGGACTTGCGTTTAACGACAGTATGACGGGGATGTGGATTGCCATGGGTACGCTCATGATGACCACAGGCGAACTCCCGGGAAGCTATGGCCAGGTTCTGCGTCGTCTCAGCCTCGCAGCCTGTATGGGGGCGTCGGGCTACTTGCTAGGCTACTTAACCGACCTGTCATGGCTAACGACGGTGATCGTTATGGGACTCGTCGGTTTAACGGCTGGGCTACTGAGCAGCGTGAATGCGACGTTGTCCATTGGCTGTTTGCAGCTGCTGCTCACCGCAGCCATCGCCATTGGCGTGCCAACGATTGCCCCATTTTGGCAACCGGCCGCGCTTTATCTCGTTGGGGCCGCATTTTACGCAGCGCTTATCTTGATCGAAGCCGCACTCGTCGGCGATCGGCCTCGCCGTATCATGTTGTCCAACTATCTCGCTGCGCTGGCCGCCCTGGCGCAGGCACGAGCCGATGGCAAAACGGCAGACGCGGCACGACGCGATGTTACGATGACTCATGCAGCGCTGCTGTCTGCACTTCCACGGTCATCGACAAAGGGTTCGATGATGCGCTATCGTGCAGCGTGCCAGTTGGGGGACACACTCTTTATTGCTATCCTGGCGGCCAAGGATGGCCATGAACTGCGTCAGGTAGCCCCGCATTTGAACCAGCTGGCGGAGTACGTGACGAGGCGGCGCTCTACGGGCGCACATAGCGCCTGGATCAATATCGTCGATACTACCGCTGACTTTCACGAACTTGCTGATCAAGTCCAAGCCCTCGCGGCTGCACTACGGGCCGAAACTTGGCCAGCGGGTCGCCCGCCCGCACCTACTGCATCTGGGCACGCGCGGGTTCCGCCTGCAGTGGCACCGCGCGATCGCACTGCGTTACAAGCAGGGCTTGCTTTGGGTGTATGTTTAGCAGCTGCCTATGCCACCCGTTGGGTCAACCCTGAAAACCATTGGTTCTGGGTGCCTCTCACAGTAGGCCTCGTCATGAAGCCCGACCTGGGATCCATCTTTGCTCGGGCAGTGCTGCGCACCATCGGTACATTAGTGGGTGTCATTCTGGGCACGATTATTCTTGCCTTGATCCCCAAAAGCCAGCTGTTCGCACTCGTGATAACTGTGCTTGCCGGCGTTCTTCCTTGGGCCATGAAGCGCTCATATGCAGTCCAGGCCATTGTGCTCACGCCGTTGGTTCTGATGTTGGTGGATATCATCATGCCGGGTGTCACCAATGTCGACTACGGCGGGCAACGCCTTGTTGACACCCTCATCGGCGGTGGCATTGTTCTTCTTTTCGGTTATCTCATCTGGCCACGCAACACGCTCACGCACCTTGCCACTGCCGACCACGCGGTGCGCCAACAGCTTGCCGATTACTTGCGCGAAGTCGCCACCCCGGCAGCAACGCCAGCCTCGACCGCTAACACACGGCTCCAGACTTACGCCGCGTTGGCCAGGATGCGAAATTATTCGCAGCGCCACAAAGCCGACCCGCCTCCGTCCGGCACACAGGCGGCCCAAGCACTCGCACGTATCGACACCCTCGAGCGGGTGGCCGATGCGATTACGCGGCATGTTCGGCTGAGCCAAGTAAGTTCAGTGCCGATCGATCATCGGGCCGTCGAACAGCTTGCACAGGCTATTGCAACCGACATCGACACTTCAGCCCTTCTCAGTGGTGCACTGTCGGACGTGTCGCTCAATGACTCAACAAACGTACGAGCCAACCCGACGGACTCGTTCGATGTTCGCCCCAGCCTGGATCAAAGCATGCTCGTTGATATCATGAGGGTTCTGGAGAAACTGCCCTCACTGCCTGTACAACACATGGCGTAACTAGCAGGCTTGAGGCCTCGTTCATCCCGCGTCAACAAGCCCAGTGCGGCGCTTGTCGGGACAAACGCTGACACCCTTGCCCGTGTTGACGCGGAGGCATTGCTTTTACGCCGTGGGAAAATCCATCAGGCGGGAGGAATCAAGCCTGGAAGGTGACCTCTATCGACGCTGCGCTGCGTTTTGCGGGGCCGTGATATACAGCCTCGATATTGTTGCCGTCCGGGTCCAAAACAAAGGCTGCATAGTAATCGGGGTGATACGGACGCAATCCCGGAGCTCCGTTATCTTTGCCTCCGTGCGCCAAGGCAGCCTCGTAAAAGGCCATGACCACCGCTTCATTAGGCGCCTGAAACGCGAGATGACACCGTCCCGTAGAGGCCCCCTGCGCCGCTGGACTCGTTGTCGAGCTCACAACAAGCTCATCCGCCCAAAAGAAGTCGTCGCTCTTTCCTCCAATGGGAATACCCAAAACTTCGAGAACGGCTCGATAAAATCGGTAGCTTGCCGCCAAATCAGTAACAACGAGCTGAATATGATCGATTAAACGACCCCGATGCAACGTGGACGTTTCCATTGTCTCCCTCCATTCAGTGAGTGATGACATAGTAATCGCGCGCTTAGCAGCGACTGCGCGAGGGGGTGGTTGCTCAGCGGCTAAAGCGGAAGAACTTGTAACCACAAGACCGCGAGCTAGGGCAAGAGAATCAAAAACAGGACGGAATAGCCGCATCCCGAATCGGTACCGAGCAGAAACGGAAAAACTAACGGCACGTCAGAGGTGTCGTCTGACGTGCCGTAACGCGGGAGTGCCTGGCAAAGCTTGCCTAAGCAAGCAAACTTATGCCTGTGCGCCCTTGTACGGCGCCTTGGCAAAGCGCAGGTAAGTCAACTTCACATCGATCTCACCTAACTTCTCGCGAGCTTGGTCGTCGTTAAGGCTTAGCGCCACGATGACATCTTCGCCAGGCTGCCAATCGGCCGGGGTAGCAATGGGAACGCCGTCAGTAGCCTGGACGGCATCTAATGCGCGCACGATTTCAGCGAAATTGCGCCCTACCGACATGGGGTAGGCCAGCGTCAGACGAATTTTCTTATCCGGACCAATGATGAATACCGTGCGCACGGTAGCGCTGTCGGCGGGCGTGCGACCATCTGGCAAGTACGCATCGGCCGGCAGCATGTTGTACAGCTTCGATACGGTGAGCGAGGTGTCATCGATAATGGGAAAATTGGCCTGGCTGCCGCCGAAAGCCTCGATGTCGCGAATCCACTTTTTGTGGTCTTCTACACTGTCGACGGAGACCCCCATGACCTTGGTATTGCGCTTGGTAAACTCGGGCACAAGACGAGCCACCGCAGCAAACTCGGTGGTGCAAACCGGGGTGAAATCTTTCGGATGCGAGAAAAGAATCGCGTAGCTATCGCCGATCCACTCGTGGAACCGAATGGTTCCCGCGGTAGATTCCGCGGTGAAATCGGGAGCGATGTCGTTGATTCTGAGTGACATAGGGCTTTCCTCTACTGTTGACTTGGACGACAACCGTTGTCATCCATTATAGGGACGGAATGCGCGTTACAAGAACTAACATAATAGCTGAAGTAACGAGAGCCACTCGTCTTCGGACCCAGCTCCTGGAATGACCGCACGGCGCAGCAAATAGCACCGCCGTCGCAACCAGCCGATCCGCCGCGCATTCCGATACAGCCTCGCTCCTAGCCCACCCAACACTTGCAGTGCGCTTGCTCATGAGCATCAGAGCGCATGCTCATGCTAACCACAAGTTCGCTTGTGTCACAAGGGGTAGCAAGCCGTTGGAGGGGCATGTCGTAAGGCGAAGTATCGAGCGCAGCGGCAGCTGGAGGCTGCAAGCATGCCTCTCGCTGCATACTCCGTTCGATCAAGCGTCCGATAGCCCCTAAGGGCTTCATAAATATTACTGATTAAACGCTGGAGACCCCAGCGGATTCACTGGACTCCTCCACGGGCGGCGTTTGCCGTTGCTGGCGCGATTCTCGAAGCTTGCCCCAAGCGGACCAGCCCAGAATAAGAGCCACGATGAAAAGAATGGAGCCGCTGATGGGTCGCTGCACGAACCCCAACAGATCGCCGTCGAGTTGGATCATCGCCCTTCTAAAGTGCTCTTCAAGCATGGGCCCAAGGATGAACCCCAGGAGCAAAGGGGCTACTGGATATCCCAATAAGCGCATGCCGTAACCCAACACCCCAAAAAGAAGGACAAGCCAGACATCAAACGTCTGACTCTGGACCGAATAAACGCCCACACAAATAAAGAGCAAAATCGACGGATAAAGGTAATGGTAGGGAATCTGCAGAAGACGAAGCCAGACTCCTATCATGGGGATATTCAGGATAAGGAGCAGTATGTTGCCAACCCAAAAGCTCATGACCAGACCCCAGAAAAGGTCTGGCATTTCAATGATGAGCTTGGGACCGGGAGTAATGCCATGGATCATCAAGACCCCAATCATGACCGCCATAGTGGCGCTTCCGGGAATGCCTAATGTCATGGTAGGAATAAACCCGGTTTGATCGGCAGCATTGTTCGCGGCTTCTGGGGTACAGACTCCTTCAACTGCCCCTTGTCCAAACCGCGAGGGATCTTTCGACACTTTCCGCTCGACTGCATACGCCAGAAATGACGAAACCGTCGCGCCAGCACCCGGCAGACAACCCAGAACGCAGCCTATCGCAGAACCCCTCACGGTCGGGCCCCACGAACGGCGAAGCTCGTCGCGGCTTGGAATCATGCTTCGCAGCGTAATCTTGCTCACCTCGCCTTGCTTGACCTCCCCGACACTCGCCACCAGCTCCGTGATACCGAACAAACCCATCGCCACCGCGACGAGGCTAATACCTTCGAATAGCTCCATCGCGCCGAAGTTCAATCGGGGCACGCCGCTATACATATCCATTCCGACGAGACCGAACAACACACCGAGCGCGACAGCAGCAACGCTTTTGGCAAGCGGAACCGCAGACATGGCCGCGGCCCCCAATAAGCCCAAGAGAATCAGAGCGAAGTACTCAGTCGACCCGAACTCCATCGCAACGCTGGCGATGATGGGGGACGACAGCATCATGAGCAGTATGCCCATGCTGCCGCCTATAAAAGATGAAGTTGCCGTAAGAAAGAGCGCTACACCACCGCGACCTTGCTTGGCCATTTGATACCCGTCAAGCGCGGTCACAGCGCTGGAGGGTGAGCCGGGCACATTGACTAGTATCGCAGACGTAGAACCGCCGTATGCCGATCCGTAGTAAATACCAGCGAGCATGATCATTGCCGTCGTGGGATCGAGATAAAACGTAAACGGCATGAGCATGGAGATTGCGGTAATTGCCCCTACACCCGGTATTACCCCAATCAAGGTGCCTAGGGTGACTCCTAGTGCACAGTATATAAGCGCCTCTGGCTGTAACGCGGTAGACAGGCCCAGCCCTATGTTTTGCAGCAGTTCCAGTGCGTAGGTCATCAAAGCAGCCCCGTTACAACGCTCACTGGCAGACTCAGCCCGATTTTGAAAATACCGACAATAATCAGTGCCAATACCAAAGCAAGGCCTAAAGCCTGGCGCACATTAATGGCGCGGTCGGCTCTCGTGGCAACAACGGTGGTAATGAAAACGGCCGGCAGAAGACCGAGTGATTCGACGGTCATCGCAAAGGCGATGACCGCGAGCATGATCGCCACCAACGGCCTAACTGCCGGTCTTTCAATTGTTCCAACACGAAACATTGCTGGAATCGCTATGAGCCCCCCGAGAAATGTGAGAATTACGCCGAGCATCAACGGAAACATGCCCGGTCCCATGTGAGCTACTGTCCCAACCTCGTAGGAGTTCAAGCAGTAAATAACGGTGAAGATTCCGGTAACACCGATGACCGTCCCGCTAATGAGGTCTCGACTGTCAACCTCTTTCATGATTCCCCCTTTACCACTAGCGGTTCGTTACTGTGCAACCGTGCTAATCGAGGTGTTCAATAACTGCTGCTACCGTTCGAGCTTCAGACGTCATAAAGCTGCTGAACTCTTCCGGCGTGTTGGTGCGGACGTCGAGCCCCATGGCCTCGAATCTGGCCAATAGTTCTGGTTCCTGAGACGCCTCGACGAAGGCCTGGTTGAGTATTCTTTTGACGTCTGCTGGGAGCCCTTTGGGGGCGGCCAGGCCCCACCACGCACCCATTTCGAGCCCGGGCACACCAGCTTCTGCCATCGTGGGCACGTCGGGCAGACGCGGCCACCGATTCGGTGACAAGGTGGCAAGAATTTTGAGTTCTCCGGTTTCTACGTAGGCCTTGACCGCGTTGTACGTACCGAATGTCATGCCAAGGCGCCCCGCAACCAAATCGACATACATGGCCGCACCCCCGCCATAGGGAACCATTCGTAGAGGAGCGCCTGTCTTGGCGGCAAGCATTGCACCGGCACGATGCCCCGTTGCACCGCGCGCCTGCGTACCGTACGTTAGCCCTCCCTTCTTCGATTTTGCCAACGCAATGAGTTCTTCGACAGAATTGACCCCCAGGCTTGCGGGAACGGTTAGAAACAACGTGCTTTCCCAAAGCATGGTGATTGGTTCAAAATCGTTCACGGCATCGTAAGGAAGCCGCTGCATGGCAGGCAAGCTGGCGTTGGGGCCGTCGTTTACGATCAAGAGGGTATGACCATCGGGCTTGGCCCGCGCTACCAGCTGTCCTGCTATTGCGCCGCCACCCCCGGGTCGACTTTCAACCAGAACAGGTACTCCCAGTTTCTCACTGACATGGTGGGCGAATAGCCGACTACCGGCTTCAACACTGCCACCCGCAGAAAAGGGCGTCACCAATGTAATCGGCTTGTTGGGAAACTTGCTACTCGCGCTGGCGTTGGCCGCAGCAATACCGGCCGCCAAGGCGACTGCGATTATCGTTTTGAAACGCATGATATCCCTCCATCTCGCTCGTGGCAGCGCGCGCTTCGCTTGGTATACGGTCGCTGATTGGGCACCGTACCCGGCTTATTGTTAGATCGATACGAATTTCGTCATCATACTGATTGATTTTTTCAGAGGGCCTATTAGTGATAACCCCAGCTTCACCGCAGAAGCTCACCTGCGTACTAAACGGGTGCTCGAGCTTTCATCTGTGGGCACTTGAAAGGTGTCGGAAACAGTGGCCGATACCTAGAGAGTTAGCTGCCTTGCAAAGCCGCCACACGTAGATCGTTTAGCTTTGAGGACACCTTTATACGCTATCGTGCAGAACTTACGAGCAGAGCAGAATCACAGTATCAAGGCACCTCTACCCTGAATTAAACTGATTAACGAGGGCAACCGTCACTTTTCACGGTGTCAAATTTGTACCGATAATCAAAGTTTTGATCGTCAGGAACGATCGTAACATGCGCCTGAGTGAGAACATCGCATAAGGGTGTGATATGAGGCAGTGACGACGAGTGCCCTCACCGCGGTCCGTCATATTCACCCTCAATCACATACCGGTTAAACCCGTTAATTCTTAAAGTCTTCGAGCGGCCTTTTATCAGTGTACTGATGTTATTTCACAAAGCACCACGGTGCGGTGAAGTTCGGTGGCGCTACGGGCCGGAACGCCGGCAGCGGAACGCACGGGGTATTGAGCACAGCGCATTGAGGGGCTTGGGTGTAAGTTGTAGCCCATTGCGGATTGACCTATCCGCGGACATGTCCAATAGCAAAGTCGGGACAACCTGAAGGTTCAAATTGCTCAGACGCAAAAAAATGGCGCGTCTGGATGGACCTCTTTCGAGCCCATCCAGACGCGCCAGCAGCGCTAAGGAAACTGCTAAACTTCTAGAACGGATAATGTCGCGGCGTCGTTTGCACTGTGATCCACCGCAGTTCGGTAAAGGCGTCGACTCCCGCCTGGCCCCCGAATCGGCCATAACCCGAGTCTTTCACACCGCCAAACGGCATCTGTGCTTCGTCGTGCACCGTCGGTCCGTTGATGTGGCAAATGCCCGCCTCAATGCGCGCGGCCACTTGCCACGCCTTGGCAAGATCCCGGCTGAAAACAGCGGACGACAACCCAAACTCGTTGTCGTTGGCCGTTTCGATCGCCTCGTCAACCCCATTAACGCGCACGATCGCTTTAACAGGGGCGAAGGACTCTTCACGGTAGATACGCATGTCGCGGGTAACATTGTCCAGCAAGGTGGCAGGCATCAACGTATTTTCTGCTTTCCCGCCGCACACCAACGTAGCGCCTTTCGCGAGCGCATCATCGATCAGCTCGTTACAACGCTCTACCGTTGCCATATCAACGACCGAACCCAGGACAACTGGCCCCTCACGGGGGTCGCCCAGCGGCAACTGCTGCGCACGGCCAGCGAGCTTCGAAACAAACTCGTCGGCGACCGATTGGTCGACCACGATGCGCTCGGTGGACATGCAAATCTGGCCGGAATTAGCGAATGCGCCGAAGGTGGCTGCAGCAACGGCAGCGTCAATATCCGCGTCATCCAACACCAGGAACGGCGCTTTACCGCCGAGCTCCAGCACCACCGGCTTCAAGTACTCGGCGCAAGTCTTGGCAATAATGCGACCAACACGCGTGGATCCGGTGAAGTTCACCCGACGCAGTGCGGGATGCGCGACCATGGCTTCCACGACTTCGCCCGCGTCAGCGGGCGCGTTGGTAACAAAGTTCACCACCCCTGCCGGCAACCCTGCTTCTTGCAACGCCTCGATGATCAGCCCATGAGTTTGAGGGCATAATTCAGACCCTTTCAAGACGACGGTATTTCCGCACGCAAGTGGCGTGGCGATCGCCCGTACGCCCAAGATCACCGGCGCATTCCAAGGAGCAATACCGAGAACCACACCCGCGGGTTGACGAACGGCCATCGCGACGTTACCCGGAACATCGGATGGGATCAGATTGCCGTTGATCTGAGTGGTGAGAGCAGCTGCTTCCATCAACATGCTGGAAGCGAGCTGTACGTTGAAGCCCGCCCATACATGCGAAGCTCCAGTTTCAGCTGCCATAGCGGCAATAAACTGCTCGCCTCGGGCTTTCACTGCCTCCGAAGCCTTCATGAGCAACTGTCTGCGCTCTCCCGGCCCCATTGCGGCCCACTCTGGGAAGGCTTTTGCAGCAGCGTCAACGGCAGCAATGGCATCGGCCTTGGTTGCGGCAGGTGCCTGCGTCGCCACCGAGTTATCCAGCGGATTACGACGCTCGAAGGTAGCGCCGTTGGCAGCTTGAACATGTTTGCCGCCAATCAACATCGAAATGGTATTCATAGGATTGCCTTGTAAACAGATCATTTAGGCTGCACGCTTAGCAACGCTGAACGTCGCTCACGCGTTACCGTAAACGATGGTCCAGGCGACTAGCCCATCGTTGTTGGCCTCAGCCGTCCGGTGTAGATTCATGCTGCGACATGCTGTGGGCAGGTTGCCGGGCACCGTGCAGCCTTGCTCATTGACCACCTCAAGCATTTTTGTTAGCCATGGCAGCTGCTCGATATTTTGTTCTGACATATATTGCGCTCGATCTCCAGCAGTGACATTTGCGTATGCCAGGCGTGCGCCATGTTGAGCGACGAGTTGCATCACGATTGCGATATCGGAATATCGCGTTAAGCCGAAAATCGCGCCGTGACTTGGCATGGCTCGCTGCAACTCGGGCCACCGCATGACCAGCGCGTTCCGAGCAATGCGCGCAGGTTCGGCGACCACTGCGCCAAGGACACGACTCGCGGGTATCGACTCGTCAA
>CAZMVM010000032.1:19888-25490 GCA_964569785.1 uncultured Pigmentiphaga sp.
CATAGTAATTGCCTTTTGCCGCGCTGCCGCCATCCAAATCATTCAATATAGCGGCAACTGAGGTAAAGGGCGCAACTGCAGCAGTCGACACCGCTGCGCCGGCTGTGAGGAACTTTCTGCGCGACCACATATTATCGATTCCGTCCAAGATAGGCCGCCAAATCGACCAGCTCTTCGTCCGTTATTTCGGATGGTCGAAAACCTGGCATCACCCCGATGCCGTATCGAACCATCGTCGCCGTGAAGATCGGATCAAGATCGCCGCGATCCGCCAACACTGACCGCTGCGGTCCCAAACGATTGGCAAGCATTGTTGTACCAACATTGCCGGGACCCGCTGCATGGCAGCCTAAGCAATGGGTAGCAAATAGTGCTGCACCGCGTTTGACGGCCAGCTCGTCTGCCGACACAGGATTTGCCAGGCAGGCTAACCACGTTAATACCGCGGCCACGCCCGCTCTTTTTGAGTGATGAACCATCTTTCTACCTCTAGCTCGCGCGACGATTGGTCTCACGCAAATGACGGGGCCAGATTCCACTCTTTCCGGGAGAGAGGATCCCGTTGGGATCGAGCGCGTCCTTCAGCGTCTGATAAGCCCGCATGCCGGCACCACCGTTGAAGTCAAAGGTATCGGCGACCGCATCCATGAAAGCGATATGCGTGCGATACACCCCCAACCTGTCCTCCTTCGTACTTTCTACGAGCGCGTGGAATAACTGCTCCGCGCGCTTGGTCTGCTCGACGTTGGAGCGGTCAAAAATGATTGATCCCGTATTGGCCGCAGCTCGCTCGGTGGTGGCCAACACGCCCGAAAAACAGTCGAATCCGTATTCGCTGAAAAGCTCCAGGCTGCGACGATACCGCTTATAAAACGTTTCGCCGTGTAGCGGCACAACTGGGCAGAACTCAATATGGGCGCCGTGGCCACCGCGCCAATCCAAAGTGGTAAAGCACAGCAGATTTGGCTCGCCCGCCAGGAGCGTGTCGGCCAGCCCTAGCTTGTCGCCGCGATTGTAGGTTCTGTAGGCGAGCTTGACGCCAGGAATTCTCTCAAATGCAGCTTGCACCGTCCGGAGATGCACCGGCGTCACTTCAGCACCACCGTACAGGCCAAATGACATGTTCCAGCGTCCAATCTTGTAGTGCTCGATAAGCTTGGATATTTGGGCCTCGTTCAGCGGCTCGTCACTGCCCTCAGACCACGCGCGATGTGTGGTGCGAGAGCAAATCGTGCGCATCCAGTTACCTGCCGTTACTGCGCCCTGGATGTGTCCTGCTAGTCTAAGCTCGCGAGAAACGTCAATCAGTTGAATAATGTCTTCGTCATTGGGCGCTGTCACGGTGCAGGAAATGAACGTTTCCGGCTCGCGCATCAACCATATGCCCATTTTCGTGACAATACCCAAATTGGATTGTTTGAACAATCCGTCAAGCGAAGGTCCAAAACTGTGCTTGTACGTAGCCCATGCTGGGTTGCCATCAATGCCACCCATACCCGTACGCAACAGGTCGCCGTTGGGCAAAACGACCTCCATGCCGCACTGGAAACCGGCATGATCGGCATAAGGGGTATAGCCCACGCCGTAGTCCAATGCGTTGCCCATGACGCTACCCCAGCCCGGCGCCGCGCAATCTATCCAAAGGCGCAAGCCCTTCTCGCGGATGTAGTTATACAGATCAAAATAGCTAACACCTGGCTCTACAATGGCATATGCCAACTCCTCATTGACCTCGATTTTTTTCATACGTTTGAGATCGAGAACGATCGAGCCGCTTAGGCAGGGCGCAGCGCCGCCATAACAGTAGTTCTTGCCACCCGATACGACCCACAGGGGTAACTTGTGTTCGTTGGCAATCTTAACCACCGCTTGCACTTCTTCTACGGAAGCCGGAGCAACGCCTGCCGCTGGAATGAAATCAGCGGCATCCATCGAATACGGGTCACGAAACGCGGCTAGATGCTCGTCCGACGTATAAACGTGGGCATCGCCTACAACTTGAGCCATAGCGCGCAGACCGGCGTGCAAGCTCGTCTGATCGTGGCCAGGAGGAAGAGGACGTGTCATTTTTGCATTCATCAAGTAAACAAATGCCGACCCCAGCGTGATGCGCTATTCGGGGTCGGCCGCTTTCTCTCGTTAAGCCGCGTTCACCCAGGTGCCGTGAATACCCTGGCGCAGCTTGTACGGCAGGCGCATTTCACAGATGGGGCCGCGCTCGGGGGTGGCTGCTTCGAACAGCAGTGCGCTGGAATGACCCTCACCGTGCTTGTCGATCATCAGGAGTAAGTAACCCTCGTGTCCGGCCTGCTTCGAAGGAATGTGCACCGGCTCTTGCAGAGTGTTGCGATCGCCCGCGTACCACGCCTTCAGTTCGCCCGTTTCAACGTCAATACGGCAAAGATGGTTGAAGCCGGGTCCGACCGGGCCGGTGATTTCCAGTGGCTTACTCGGATCGATCCCCGCGTAATAGCCGATGCGATACGGCCGCATTTGGTCGGCGTCCGCTGTCAGCGGCATTTCACCGGGCATTGGCGACAACTGACGCGCCTGAATATTGCCGTCTTCCGTGCTCAAGTCGATGCTCACACGCGTTAGAAACGGTGCTGCTTCTTCCGGCACGTAAGGGGAACCATCGATCGACTCGATTTCAGGGAAAGGGTTCCGACGAGCCAGCATCATGTCGATTTCGACGCGATCGCCGTGGCTTACCGTATTCATCACATGATAAGAAAACGCCGCATCCCAACGGAACCAGCGAATGGTGTCTAAGGGCTGGTCGCGCCGCACCACACCAAACCACGTGGGTTTGCTCGCGTCCCATACCCAATGCGCCCCACCCTCTTTCAAGCGCTCAAGCTCGGTGGTGGTAGGGAATGCCATGAACACGACATGATCGCGACTTACAGCGAAGTCATGCATCATGGTGACGTCTGGGGCCAGCGTCCATTCTTCGCGCACCAGGTTGCCATCTTTATCCGCGACGCAGTACGCAATATCACGCGTTGCTTCACCCCCGCACTCATAGCCGAAGACGTGCATTTCTCCGGTTTCGGGGTCAAATTTGGGGTGGGCTGTGATGTTGGGGCTGCGCAGCTTACCGCCGTAATTGAAGACACCCAAGGTCTCGAGCGTGTTGGGATCCACCTCGTACGGTAAACTGTCTTCCTTTGCGCAAAGCAATCGCCCACCGTGCCAGATGGGCGTGGTGTTGGCAGTGCCCCGATGGGTGCCTTGTACGCTGGGATCATCCCGAAAGGGATTCCGGTAAAAACCGTACAAGGCTTTGCCAGCTGCTTTTTCACGCTGCAAACGTTCAGTCTGCACGTAACGAGTACGGAAATGCACACCGCCGTCCTCGATGCGCATCGAACTGATCATCCCATCGCCTGCAACGTAAATATCGTTGCCATCCTTCGGCGGAAACAGGGGGTCGGCCGTCATGCGATACCAGGTGCCACGCACTTCGGCAGGTATTGCACCCGAAGTCACCATGTAAGCCAGATCGACTTCCATGCGAACGGGGGCGTTATGTCCAGTGAAAAAGGGTGTGTCGGGAAACTTCATTGCATCCCACTCCTTCTAAAATAAGATTGCCCGTTTTGCAGGCGCAGTCTTCGTGGGGATAGCGTGCTCCTGCGGTGACGTCTTTCGTCGACTGCATGGAGCCCTGAGTAACTAAGGAAATGGGATGTTATCGCGGTGTTTTTGGCCTACTTTTCTGGGCGTGCACGGTTTCTTTGCTGTGAGCGCACACCTGGCCAAGCGACCAGCTGAGCACCTGCTTGCCGCTGAACCGTTGAAAACACCCGTAAGCTGGGAGAAACAATGACACAGCCACAGGTTTGGACCACAAAAGAGGTTGCGTCAGCGCTGCGGTCGGCGTGGTGGCGCAATCTCATGAACCGGCAATTTCACGGGCTGGAAACCGACCTTTATGGCGATCGTACGTGCGACGGACAAATGGTGGTGAACAACGCGAACGGCATTAAACTCGTGCGGCTTACTGCCTCCCGCCACCGAGTGACCAAAAACGACTCAACCGGCCCAGAGAGCACTTCCCCTTGGAAGATTGTCGCGCCGTTCCAGGGAGAGGTCTGGGTCGAGCAACACGATCGCGTTGCGCACGCGAAGCCAGGCGAATGGATTATTTACGACACGGGAACCGCCTATTCGGTTGCCAACCCCGATGCGGTTGATCATCTGGTAGTTATGATTCCCCGCGACTTCCTGGCCGATATTGGCGCCAACGTCCACGACTTGCTGGCGCGTCCGCTTGGCGCCCGCGGCCTTGGGCAAGTGTTGCTACACACCATGCGAATTACTTTTGCCGAGCTGGGAGCGATGGCACCGGCGCTTAGAAGTGCGGCGGGCGAAGCCGTCGCGCAGTATGTCAGGCTCTCACTGCTGGAGGAGGCCTCCCAACACTGCCCGCGCTCGCATCGCGCCGCCATGCGTGAGCGTATCCAGGCTTATGTCCAGCGTCACCTCAACGACCCCGACTTATCGATCGACGCGATCGCCAGCGCGCTTCGATGCAGCAAGCGTCTATTGCACGCTGCATTTCAGGGCAGCGGACATACACTGAACTCATACATACAACTACAGCGCCTGGAAGCGTGTGCACGCGACCTTGCCAACCCGGAATTGCGCCATTGGCCCATCATACAAATCGCAGCGAGTCGCGGATTCACGAACGCATCCCATTTCAGCCGAAGCTTTCGCGAACACAAGAATATGAGCCCGCGGGAATGGCGCAAGAATTCGCTGCAGAAGGCCAAGATCGAGACACCGTAGCCGGGCTTCTGCTTGCATCGCGTCACGCTCTTTACTTTGGACCGATGCTAAACGTTCGTAACAGCCTGACGTTGCCGTTCGCCACAACGACATTGCTTGTTTTAATGCCGCGTCCGCGTCTGTTTAAGCTTAATATTCACGAGTTTATTGCTTAAACCGAGGCAAACTGAAAAAAGCGCGGCGCCCGGTTGCGCGCAAGAGGGAAAGATACCTTCTTCACCTTCCCCTCTTGTTGACACCCCGAGTGGCTCAAGCAGCCCCCAGGGTGCGTTGGTATGACAGAGCGAATGAAGTTTCTCGATAAGTATTAGCTAGTACTGCAGCTCAATCTTGGCCGACTTCACCACGTTATGCCAGCGTTCAGACTCTTCGGCAATAAACTTGCCGAATTCAGCACCCGTCAGTACAGAGCCTTCTCCGCCTAGCTCCACGATGCGCTGCTTGAACTCGGGCAACTCGCCGATTGCCACAAGTTCCTTTTGCAGCCGCTCAATGACCGGCTGCGGTGTGCCCGCCGGTGCCAAGATGCCGAACCAGCCACCTACGACGAAGTCCGGCACTCCAGCCTCTGCCATCGTTGGGACATCAGGCAACAGGGGTGAGCGGGATTCGCTGGTTACCGCGAGACCACGTAGAGTTCCGTCTTTAATTCGCGGAGCCAACACCGCCACTGCCGATGGCATCATCTCAATGCGGCCGGCTACCAAGTCAGTTGTTGCGAGGGCACCGCCGCGGTACGCCACATGGCGAATGTCCAGACCGAAGCGGTCTTTAAGCATCTCTCCAACCAGGTGGATATTCGTAC
>CAZMVM010000033.1:0-17094 GCA_964569785.1 uncultured Pigmentiphaga sp.
CCTTTCGGGAATTCTTGAACCGCTATTTGCCGACGGCGCCGGGCCCCATCTGTACCGAGGACGGCGCGCAGATTGGTGAGCATATGGGGTTGGCGTTCTACACGTTGGGGCAGCGAAAAGGGCTGGGCATCGGGGGCGTCAAAGGTCGTCAACGTGCGGACGGTACGGCCGAGGCTTGGTACGTGGCACGTAAGGACATGAAGACCAATACACTTTATGTCGTGCAAGGGCATGATCACCCATGGTTGCTGGCGCACGAGTTGCAGGCAGTTGACGCCAGCTGGGTGGCGGGGCACGCGCCTGAAGCGGGCACCTATGCAGCTAAGACCCGATATCGCCAGCCAGATGCTCCTTGTACATTCGTACCAACCGGTAGCGAGGGCACCGCGGAAAAGTTCGTCCTAAGGTTCGCAGATGCGCAGTGGGCGGTTACACCAGGCCAATCGGCCGTGCTATATGACGGGGATGTTTGTTTAGGGGGTGGTGTCATCGAGGCCGTCGATACCCAGGCGGGCAGTAGGAGCGCTACTGTGGATGCCGAAGTCCTTGCGCGTACGCCCGCGGGTGCAGTGGCTTGACTTTCTAAGGTCCCGCTAGGCGGGGCCTTTTTTAAGCGCTCACAGGCGCAGTGGTTTGAACCGGCCTGTTCACCGCTTCCACGTACTTGATTTTCCGCTCATACACCTTCCTTGTCGCACGAATTATCGCCTTCCACTTTTGCTAAAGTTCGGCCTGAGTAATTATTTCGAAATCGGTTTTCAAAATAATTGACACGCCGCTGGTAAGGGTAGACAATCCTCCCATCTGATATTGCGTTGATAGCCGCGGGTTGTGTACCCGCGGCATTTCTACGGTACATCGGTCTGGAGGAGGGCACATGAAGAAAAAGCGCCAGCTGCGTAGTAACTTTCCGCGCGGCTCATACCTGTGGGCGGTGCGTAACGCCCAATGGCAAGCCTTGGGCATTCCGGAAGAAGATTGCGAAAAGCCCAAGATCGCCATCGTGAACAGTTCGTCCGAACTGGCGAGCTGCTTTAGTCATCTTGACGGCATTGCCGCTGTTGCGAAAGAGGCGATTCGGGCCGCTGGCGCGGTACCCTTCGAAATCCGTACGGCTGCGCCCAGCGACTTCATTACTGGGGCCGGCGGGCGCGGCGCCTATATGCTTGCTGCTCGAGACCTCATTACCAACGACATCGAAGTCGCCGTTGAGGGCGCGCAGCTGGATGGCATGCTATGTCTCGCCTCCTGCGATAAAACCGTGCCCGGACAGCTCATGGCTGCCGCCCGGTTGAATATTCCCACGCTTGTTGTCGCCTGCGGCTACCAGCCCAGCGGAGAGTATCGCGGCCAACACGTTGACATCGAAGATGTCTTCATTCAGTCGATGCATGCCGTCGTCGGCTCCACCCCGGTGGACGACGTCGTCGAGATGAGCCGAAAGGCGATACGTGGACCCGGTGTGTGCTCTGGTCTGGGCACAGCAAACTCGATGCACATGGTATGTGAGGCGCTCGGCATGGCGCTACCGGGGAGCACGCCGGTGGCGGCTAACAGCGAGCGTATGTTTGCTTTCGTGCGCGCAGCAGGCAAGCGCATCGTAGAAATGGTCTGGGACGATCTCAAGCCGCGTGACATTCTCACACCGGAAGCGTTTGCCAACGCGGTGCGGGTGGTGCTTTCCGTGGGCGGTTCGGTGAATACGTTGAAGCATTTGCAAGCTGTGGCTACCGAAGGCAAGTGTAACGTTGATGTCTACGCAATGTTTGAACAATCTGCCGACAAAGTGCCGGTGTTAAGCCAGGTGCGGCCGATCGGGGAACGTCTCATTGAAGAATTCGAGGCCGCAGGTGGGTGCCGAGCACTGATGAAGCAGCTTGAAACGTTGTTGAACACCGAGGCTTTAACGGTCACGGGTCAAACCGTTGCTCACAATTTAGCGGATGCGCGCGTCGCCGATGAGGACATGATTCGGCCTTTGAATAATCCGGTTGCGACCCGTCCTGCGATTGTCGTATTACGAGGCAATCTGGCGCCGGAAACCGGAATCGTCAAAACCGGCATCATCGAACGCAAAGTGCGCCGCTTTACCGGCGAGGCAATCTGCTTCGAGAGTTCCGAAGATGCCTTAAAGGCTCTAAACGATGGCACGGTTAAGCCAGGCATGGTGCTCGTGATGCGCGGTGTCGGTGCACGTGGAGGCCCGGGAATGGGCGGCGGTGCATCGCGTGTGGTATTCGGGATTGACGGCGCCGGCCTGGGCGACAGTATTGCAATGCTCACCGACGGGCATTTATCCGGTCTGGTATGCAAAGGGTTGGTCGTTGCCGAAGTGGCACCCGAGGCAGCTGTGGGCGGCCCCTTAGCGCTGGTTCAGAACGGTGATCGCATCACCATCGACCTCGACGCTCGAGACCTTCATCTGCATGTTGACGACGAAGAGCTCGAGCTGCGGCGCGCCGCGTGGAAGCCCGCCTCGCCCATGTTCAATCAAGGTTGGCTCAAACTGTATCGCGAAAATGTCGGTAGCACCGCCTCTGGGGTCGTGCTTGACGGTGGCTCGTGCGCATAAGGGATTCAGCCGGGCCTGGTCGGGCCACCTTTCATACCGGTCGTTCAAGCAAAGAATAGTGTTGGTAGCAGGCAGTAGTTTTCTGGTTGAAGTTGCATAACGATGACTAACACAGCCACTCGATAAGTGTCGGCTCGTCGAGACTTGCAGTGGCTGATAACGGTGGAGGCACCCATGAAGACACTCGCTAAGCTGGTTGTGGCAGGAACGGCATTAACACTAAGTGCTGCAGCATATTCCGCTTACCCCGAACGACCGCTACATATGCTGGTGGGTTTTGCGCCCGGCGGTGCAGCGGATGTTATTGCCCGGGTGATTGCCGAAGGGCTCAGTAAAGAGCTTGGCCAGCAGGTCGTCGTGGAAAACCGCCCGGGCGCGGAAAGCACGATCGCCATGAATGCGGTGGCTCGCGCTGCGCCTGACGGCTATACGTTCGGGCTGGGTACGAATACCGCCATGGTTGCCGTGCCCACGCGTCCTGACACCTTTGTCACCTACGATCCATTCAAAGACTTCACGCCCATTAGCAGTGCTGGCCAATTCTCGATGTTCCTGGTAGTAAACAACGAGCTACCAGTAAAAACCGTTGATGAATTGCTCGAGTACGCTGCAGCCAATCCGGGCAAGTTGACCTCGGCATCTAGCAACAGTGCTGCCGAGCTCGCAATGATTCAACTACTGGCAACGCGCGGTGCGAAAGCGGTTAACGTTCGGTACAAAGGAGATGTGCCAGCACTCACCGATCTCGTAGGCAATCAAATTAATTTGATCTTTACCACGGGAACCAGTGCTCCTGCGTTAGTGCGTGATGGTCGAGCGCGCGCCTTAATGACATTACAGCCTGAGCGCAGTACGTTCTTGCCCGATGTTCCCACAGCCGGTGAATTAGGCATCAAGGACATCACAATTCTTCCATGGGCAGGTTTCTTTGGCCCGGCCGGCATGCCAAAAGACGTGACCGAAACATTGAGCAATGCGTTGCAGACCACGTTGAAGTCTCCTGCGGTGCGAGCAAAGTTGGTTGAGCAAGGGTTCGAAGGATATGGCATGTCGCCCGACGAGTTCGCGGTGTTTTTCAAAGAGCGCTACGACGGGTGGGTCGACACGATACGGGAGAACAACGTCACGTTCGATTAAACCGTGGGGCGAAAGTATCTCCCTTCAATCAGTACAACGGCGGATGCCACTAACCAGCGTGGGGTCGGATGGTCCGCCGGAATTTCGGTATTGCTGTTGTCGCACTATGAAGTGAAGAAAGGCTTGGAAACCTGAATAACGCCCTGTGCTGAACGAGGGTCACGATGGGGCTTAGCGTGAAGTCCATGATGAGCAACTGTAGGGAAAGATTGAGTCAGACCAAAGACTGAATCAGAAGCGCTCAAGAATTTTCAGAAAGAGCAGATTTGAAGGGTCGTTAACAAGGCGGGTTTTTAAAAGAGGGTTGTTATTCTTCGAGGAGATCGAATATGAAACTTTGGACAAAGTTGCTGGCAACCTGTGCGATGGGAATGGCAATGATGTTCCCTGCGGCACAGGCAGCCGAGTTTCCCAACCGTCCTATTACGCTCGTCGTGCCGAATTCGCCGGGCGGGGCAGTCGATATTCTGGCGCGCATGCTTTCTGAAAAGCTGCAGGAAAAGTTAGGACAAACGGTTGTCGTGATCTACAAACCGGGGGCGGGCACCGTTGTGGGAACCGACTTCGTCGCGCGCTCTCAGCCGGATGGGCACACCTTGGGCATGGTGGTGACGTCGCACGTTATCAATCCCAGCTTGCGTCCCGACTTACCCTATGACACGCAAAAGGATCTGGCCGGAGTTACCCAGCTGGTGTCCTCACAAATCGTTATCACCGCCTCGCCGGAGCTTGGGGTAAAGACGCTGCCGGAAATTATCGAGATTGCCAAGAAAGATCCCAAACGATTGTCATATGCGTCACCGGGGAGTGGCAGCTCGATGCATCTTGCGGGCGAGCTACTCAAGGGGATGGCCGATATCGAAATGATGCACGTGCCCTTTAAAGGGTCGGGCCCTGCTTATCCGGAAGTTATGGCTGGCCGTGTGTCATTGCTGATCGACCCACTGTTTTCTTCGCTTCCCCATATCGAATCGGGCCGGTTGGTACCCATAGCGGTGACCGGTTTGAAGCGTGACCCTTCAGCCCCAGACCTGCCGACCGTCGCCGAAACTATTCCTGGCTTCGAGGTACAAAGCGTGTTTGGTGTGGTTGTTCCAGCGGCCACGCCTATGGAGATTCGCGAACGTCTTAGCCAAGCATTCGCTGAAGTCCTGGAAATGCCCGACATTCGCGAACGTCTCGACAAGCTGGGAATGCGCCCGGTCGGTAGTACACCTCAAGAGTTCGACGATTTCATCAACCGTGAAATCGAAAAATGGGCCGAGGTCGTGAAGCGCTCGGGTGCACTTAACGACTAAATGTGAGGTAGTTGTCAACCGCTATGCCCCAATCTACATCGAGTCCTGGTAAGTCTGCTTCGTCTCCCGGTATGGTTTCCGCTCTCGAGCGGGGTATCGCGGTTTTGCGGTGTTTCAGTGAACATGTGGAGTCTCTCAGCAATACCGAGTTATCGGAGTTAACTGGCGTGCCGCGGCCGACTGTGACGCGGCTTGCCGCCACCTTGGTTGCTCAGGGACTGCTCAAGCAGGATCCAGAGACAGAAAGGTTTTTTTTGGGGCCAGGCGTGGTCGCCTTGGCACGTTCCTTTCTTGCCCACCTCGATATCCGGGCCGTCGCTCGTCCCTATATGCGCGACCTGGCTGATTCATTGGGCGGATCCTCTTACCTGGCGGTATGCGATGGGCTCGACATGGTGCTCATCGAGATAGCCCGCTCGCGCGCGAGCGCCTTGCGCTCAACCCACGAGCTCGGAAGTCGTATTGCCCTTGCTGAGTCTGCATTGGGACGCGCGTATCTCTCGTTGCTCGCTCAGGTAGACCCCGGTGCTCACGAACGCGTCATGGGTGAGTTGCAACGCCGGAGTGGGGCAGTGTGGGCTCAGCAAAAGCAGCAACTTGACGAGGCGCGGCGCCAGTATCAAGAGTATGGGTACTGTGTCTCGCTGGGCGGCGTGGCCGCTGAGATTCATTCGGTGGCGGTGCCGATAAGTTCAGGCTATTTGGCGCCCTTGGCGCTCAATGTCGGGGGGCCCGCATTCTCGTTCACCAAGGACTACATCCACCACACGGTTGCACCGGCTCTACTGCGGGCGGCCGAAAGCATACGCCTGGAAACGGGGGGCAAGTAACTGGAAGTAAGCAACCACCGGTCATCAGAGCGCCCTAGGGGTAGGAGCGGACCCACTCTGCGTATCAGTATGCCGGGTGACCGCAAATGAAAGAGCCCGGAAGCTGAAGATCGTCTGAGGCCTGGTGGTTGTGAGTCGGCGGCCTTAGAAATTTCGGCCCATTGTTGGGAAGCCCGTTCGAGTGAACTTTGTTTGAGCGGAAATAATTTTTAAGCTATGCAGAAGAGTTTATTACCGGATGCCAAGGCATCCCAGGAGACCAGCATGAGAACCGTTGTCCGTACCGATGAGCGCATCCTTTCGTCGGACATCTTTGACCGTGACGCTCGCAGCAAGCAAGAGCGTCCGGATTTCGGCGTTTGGAGTGAGCCCGGTCGCGACATACCCATTTACCATCGCTGTGGTGTGCTGGTGGTGGGAGGCGGTCCGGCGGGCACGGCAGCAGCGGCCGCGGCAGCCAAACAAGGCGCCGATGTCGTTTTGCTCGAACGCTACAACCATTTGGGCGGGCTTTCTACCGGAGGCCTGGTCATTTGGATCGACCGCATGACCGATTGGGAAGGAAATCTGGTCATCCGAGGGTTTGCCGAAGAACTGTTTGATCGATTGCCGGATGATGCATTTGCCGGGCCCGCTCGTGACGAGTGGGGCTCCCGTGACCCGGAAAAGGCGGGCCATTGGTCGCATCGTACAGCGGCGTATCACGGTATCGTGACATGGTCGCCGACCATTGATCCCGAGCGCTTGAAACTGCTGAAACAGGAAATCGTCATCGAGCGCGGCGTGAAGCTTGTGTATCACTCCTGGGCGGCGTTGCCCATTGTCGAGGATGGCAAGGTGAAGGGGGTGGTCTTCGAAAGCAAAGAAGGGCGCATGGCGATTATGGCCGAGGTCGTCGTCGACGCCACCGGTGATGGCGATATCTTTGCGCGCGCCGGAGCGGAGTTTGAAAACGATATCGAGATGGGCGATGTTCATCACTGCATGAATACGGCCTGGCTGTTTGGCGGTGTGGATATGAACCGCTGGATCGAGTTCAAGGTAAGTCAGCCAGAACAACATAGCGCGTTCCTGGCCCGTGGGCGTGAAGAGCTTGGATTATTCGAGCGTCCCTTCGTGTCCTGGCGAAATGACATCGCATTGTTCATGGGGCCCCGCCAATCGGGATTCTCCGGTCTTGATGTTGATGACCTGACATTTGTAGAAGTACGCTCGCATCGCGCCATGGCGGCCCACCTGGAGTTTTACCGTCAGCATGCCCCCGGGTTTGAGAACGCCCATTTGTTGCAAAGCGCGCCACAAATCGGGGTGCGCCACACCCGTCGTCTGGCGGGAGTTGGGGCGGTGTTGCGCTCACAGTGGCCCGACGGAGTGGCGCTACCGGACGAAGTCGGTGTCACGCCTTCCGTGTCCCCGAAATTCCCCAATATTTCAATCCCGTATGGCTCCCTGGTGCCACGCCGCCTTGAGGGTCTGCTGGCCTGTGGGCGCCACATCTCCTGCGACGCCAATTCGCACGGCTTCATGCGGGAAATTCCGCAATGCTGGATCACTGGCCAGGCAGCAGGAACGGCTGCGGCTATTGCCGTGTCGGAAGGGGTCCAGCCGCGTGATGTCAACATCAAAACACTGCAGCGCGCCTTACTCAGTCAAGGCGTCTATCTGCGCGAGACCGACGCCGTAGCGCAGACCGAACCCGCGGCGGCGCGCGCGTAGAAACGGCCTGCATCCCTCCCTTCTAACGGGGGGAGGGTGGCCTGTATAAGCTAGAGTGTAGAGAACGGAGATCACAATGCGGCTCACCGATGAAGAACAGGCGATGCTCGATGGCCGGGACGGGCCGGCTGTCCAGCGAGCGATGGATTTACTGATGCGTTACGGCAATGCCCTGGGTGCCGAGCGTCTGGTGGAAACCCGAAATGTTGCGGGTGTCGTTACCGCGACCACGCCCTTCTTGCGGGACTTTGCCTACGAGCGTGGCGGCATGGATGCGGTGTACTCCGAGTTCAGCCTCGACAGTGACGACGTGGTGCCCATACCGCCCGTTCGTACGTTCAGCTCTCATTTGCAGTTGGGGTTCGATCCCGCCGAACCCGAACGCATGGGCGTCTCCGAGGAAATTGTTACCTTTTATAAAAAGAGTGAAGCCTACGCGGCCCGGCTGGGCGTGCAAATGATGAATACCTGCACGCCCTACCAGGTGGGTAATGTGCCTACACGCGGGGAACACTGCGCGTGGATGGAGTCGTCCGCCGTCATCTATATCAACTCGGTGCTCGGGGCCCGCACCAATACCGAAGGGCGCGAGAGTGTGGGTGCGGCCATGCTTACCGGGCGCATTCCCTACTGGGGCTTGCACGTAGAAGAGAATCGCCTAGGTACTCATCATGTCAAGCTCGAGATTGACGTTGAAACGACAGCCGATTGGGGCATGCTGGGCTATTACATCGGCGAAGTTGTGCAAGACAAGATTCCCGTCGTCGAGGGCATAGGTCAGACCCCGAATCTGGCCCGCCTCAAGCACTTTGGTGCTGCAGCGGCGTCCTCAGGCGGTGTGGAAATGTACCATCTTGTGGGGGTTACACCGGAAGCGTTTACGCTTGATCAGGCTTTTGGTGGTAAGCGGCCCGTTGAAACGCTGAGCTATGGAGCGCGGGAAAAGCGTGCCGTATATGAGCGTCTGAATGCCAACGCCAAGAGTCGCGATGTCGATTATGTAATGCTGGGATGCCCGCATTACACCATCGATCAGATCTGGGAGGTGGCCAGGCTCATCGAGGGGCGCAAGGTGCACGAAAACACCGAGCTGTGGATCTTCACGCCACGCGCCATCAAATCCCTGGCCGACCGCAACGGTTATACCCAGATCATCGAAGAAGCCGGGGGCAGAATCTTGGCCGATAGCTGTTCCGCCATGAGTCGAGCCGCTCCTAAGGGCACGCGTGTTGTTGCGCTAGACTCCGCCAAGCAAGCCCATTATCTGCCCGCAATCCTAGGCGTTGAAGCCTGGTTCGGGACGACCGCCGAATGCGTGGACGCAGCCTGTACCGGGCGCTGGAATGGGGCGTTTCAGTAAACATGCGCGGCGCGGTAAGGGATTTGGCTTTCGTCCACCGGTGGCCGTTTCGCCAACCTGGCTGCAGCGTAATTAGTCTCAGCCGGCAACGGGTGAGCCCGCGCTGTCCGCACAGGCTTCTTAAAGAAATGACAGGCAGCGCATTTCTTGTGCGGCTGCTTCTGGAGATCAATGATGAATACCGCATCACCTAAATCAACGGCGGGTGTCGAGGGAGCCGGCGCCCTTGCTAAAGGGGGCAGTATGGCGTCCGGCACTGCAACGTTGTCCGTATCGAGTTCGAACGCTACAGGCGAGGTGCCCGCGCAGTATGCTCAAGAGCCGGCATTTCGTCTGAAGGGGCGTACGGTGGTCGGGGGGTCGACCGCAGGCGAGGCCTTGGTCACCCGGCAACATATTTCCGGGTGGGGTGGTGTTGATGCGCGCACCGGTACAGTGGTAGAAACCCACCACGAGTTACGCGGCGTCAGCTTTGCCGGTAAGGTGCTGGTGTTTCCAGGTGCGAAGGGATCTTCAGGCTGGTCTGCCACCTTCCATATGGCGCGCGTGCTTAAGGCAGCGCCTGCCGCCATGCTGTTTAATGAGATGAGCACCAAAGTGGCATTGGGTGCGGTCGTCACTCGGGCACCGGCGCTAACGGATTTCGATCAAGACCCCATTGCGTGCATTGCCACGGGAGACTGGGTGCGCGTCGATGCCGACCAAGGGGTGGTCGAGGTCTTTAAACCCGCACATCGTGCGTAGTCACTAACGCGTTCCTTTGCGAGCGTTCGCCTCCGAGTATGTTGCACGCTGACGTGCGGGGCCAGGGGCGATGTATGGAATTCTAGGGCTGATGATGCGTGAGCGGGGTTGCTACCCGGGAGTGTGGCCGAACCGTTCATTTACAACTTGGCTTGGACATGGGCCTCTAGCGCCCGGCTATAATCCCGGTTTCCAACCCGCGCCGCTTCAGCCTGCGGCGTTCCATGGCAATGACCAAATACGTTTTCGTTACTGGCGGCGTCGTCTCCTCGCTGGGCAAAGGTATCGCCGCAGCGTCCCTTGGCGCCATTCTCGAGTCCCGGGGCTTGAAAGTCACCATGCTCAAGCTCGACCCGTATATCAACGTCGATCCGGGCACGATGAGCCCGTTTCAGCATGGCGAGGTGTTTGTTACCGAAGACGGTGCCGAAACCGATCTCGACCTCGGACATTACGAGCGATTCATTTCTGCCCGTATGCGGCGTGTCAACAACTTCACGACCGGGCAAATCTACGCGTCGGTTCTACAAAAAGAGCGACGTGGGGATTACTTGGGCAAGACGGTCCAAGTCATCCCGCATATCACCAACGAAATTCAAGACTTCATTGTGCGCGGTGCGCATGCCGCGTATGGTGCTGACACCGACATCGCCATTGTGGAAATAGGCGGCACGGTGGGCGACATCGAGTCGCTGCCATTTCTCGAGGCAGCACGTCAAATGAGTCTGCGCTTGGGGCGGGGCCAGTCGGCCTTCGTGCACCTCACTCTGGTGCCTTTCATCGCGTCGGCGGGCGAGCTCAAAACCAAGCCGACGCAACACTCGGTGCAGAAACTGCGCGAGATCGGCATCTACCCGGATGCCTTGCTGTGCCGTGCCGATCGGCCCATCCCCGATGACGAACGTGCCAAGATTTCGCTCTTTTCCAATGTGCCGCTGGACGCTGTCATTTCAGTCTGGGATGTCGATTTCATTTACAAGATACCGGCCATGCTGCATAAGCAAGGGCTGGATGACATCGTCTGCAACGCCTTGGGTCTGCATCCGCCGGCCGCTGATCTATCCGTCTGGGATCAACTCATCGAAGCGCGTGAGAATCCGCAGCACGGCGTGAATGTGGCCATGGTCGGAAAGTATGTCGAGCTCACCGAATCGTATAAATCGCTGACGGAAGCGCTGATACACGCCGGCATCCATACCCGCAGCGCCGTCAATATCGAGTACATCGACTCCGAGGAAATCGAGGAAAAGGGCTGCGAGGATCTCGCCCGGTTCGATGCCATCCTGGTGCCGGGCGGCTTCGGCAAACGGGGCACCGAAGGCAAAATTCAAGCGATCCGTTACGCGCGCGAGCACGATATCCCCTTCCTGGGCATTTGTCTTGGCATGCAGCTCGCGGTGGTCGAATTCGCCCGCAGCCTGGCGGGGTTGAGCGGCGCCAACAGCACGGAGTTCGAGCCCGATACACTGCATCCGGTCGTGGCCTTGATTACCGAGTGGCAAGATCGCGAGGGGCGTATCGAGCGCAGAAGTGCCGATTCCAACCTGGGCGGCACCATGCGTAAGGGAGCGCAACGGGTACCGGTCAAGGTGGGCACACGTGCACACGAAATCTACGGGCCCGAAGTCAACGAGCGGCACCGTCACCGCTACGAGGTAAACAATCTCTATGTGCCCAAGCTTGAAGCGGCTGGCTTGGTTATCTCCGCGCGTACACCAACGGAAGATCTCCCGGAAATTATCGAGCTGCCCACGCATCCCTGGTACATGGGCGTGCAGTTTCACCCTGAATTCACGTCTACCCCGCGTGACGGTCACCCGCTGTTCAACAGTTATATACGCGCCGCGATTGCGCGCAGCAATGCGCGCGAGAAAGCGGTATCCGAACCCACGGGGGAGTCCGCGTGACGACTGCAACGGTTTCGCCTAACGACACCATTAATCTCTGCGGCTTCAAAGCTGGGCTCGCGCATCCGTTTTTTCTGATTGCCGGGCCTTGTGTTATAGAGTCGCGGCAGATGGCCATGGATACCGCGGGGTATTTGCGTGACCTGACCGCGCGGCTGCAGATTCCGTTTATCTATAAAAGTTCGTTTGACAAGGCTAACCGCAGCTCGGGCGATTCGTATCGTGGCCCTGGGATGGACGAAGGCCTACAGATTCTTGCGGATGTGCGCAACGAGCTGGGCGTGCCCGTGCTAACCGACGTCCATGAGATCAGCCAGGTCGAGGTGGTGGCCAAGGTGGTGGATGTCTTGCAAACGCCCGCTTTTTTGTGTCGCCAGACTGATTTCATTCGCGCGTGTGCGGCCACTGGTAAGCCGGTCAATATTAAGAAGGGCCAGTTCCTGGCCCCTCACGACATGCTGCAGGTTGTGCTCAAGGCACGCGCAGCGGCCGTTGAAGCTGGCGGTGACGGGCGGAACATTCTGGTGTGCGAACGGGGCGTGTCTTTTGGATACAACAACCTGGTTTCCGATATGCGTTCGCTGGCTATCATGCGCGAGACAGGTTGTCCGGTCGTTTTTGATGCCACGCATTCGGTGCAGTTGCCGGGGGGGAAGGGCACTGCGTCCGGTGGACAACGTGAGTTCGTACCGGTGCTCGCCCGCGCCGCAGTTGCGTCAGGAGTGGCAGGGCTGTTCATGGAAACCCATCCAAACCCCGATCAGGCGTTGTCCGACGGGCCTAATGCCGTTCCGTTGCAGCACATGGAAGCGTTGCTGGAAACGCTCAAGGCCATCGATGTATTAGTCAAGCAAGCCGGATTTCTTGAAAATGACATTGGGAGTTATTGAATAATGAGTGCCATCGTAGACATCATCGGCCGCGAGATCCTGGATTCGCGCGGCAATCCCACCGTCGAATGTGACGTGCTGCTCGAATCCGGTGCCATGGGCCGGGCTGCTGTACCATCGGGCGCATCCACTGGTACCCGCGAAGCCGTTGAGTTGCGCGATGGTGACGCTGGTCGTTACCTCGGAAAGGGTGTGCGCAAAGCGGTGGAAAACATCAATACCGAGATTTCCGAAGCCTTGATGGGCCTGGATGCACAAGATCAGGCGTTTTTGGATCACGTGCTGATCGACCTCGACGGCACAGAAAACAAGGAGCGGTTGGGCGCTAACGCATTGCTTGCGGTGAGCATGGCCGTAGCACGTGCGGCGGCCGAAGAATCCAACTTGCCACTCTATCGTTATCTGGGCGGCAGCGCTCCCATGAGCATGCCCGTCCCCATGATGAACGTGATCAACGGCGGTGCTCATGCCAATAACAACCTTGATATCCAGGAGTTCATGATCCTGCCCGTGGGCGCACCCAGCTTCTCGGAAGCATTGCGCATGGGTACGGAAACCTTCCACGCACTCAAGGCACTGATCAACGACCGGGGTATGTCCACTGCGGTGGGAGATGAGGGTGGTTTTGCTCCTACGCTTGCCAATCACGAAGAGGCCATTCAGCTGATTTTGCAGGCGATTGAAAAGGCGGGCTACGAGCCAGGAACGCAAATCGCGCTGGCCTTAGATTGCGCAAGCTCCGAGTTCTTCCGCGATGGCCGTTATCAGCTTGCAGGCGAAGGTGGAATCTCACTGGACGCCGAGGGGCTCACTAACCTGCTAGCCGCCTGGTGCGATAAATATCCCATCATTTCCATTGAAGACGGGATGGCAGAGAATGATTGGGACGGCTGGAAGCTGCTGACCGAGCGTCTGGGCAAGAATGTGCAGCTCGTAGGCGATGATCTATTCGTCACGAACACGCGTATTCTGAAGGAAGGCATCGAACGCGGCATTGCCAACTCCATCCTGATCAAAATCAATCAGATCGGGACGCTTAGCGAAACCTTTGCCGCCATTGAAATGGCCAAACGCGCGGGTTACACGGCCGTCGTGTCGCACCGCTCTGGTGAAACCGAAGACTCCACCATTGCCGATATTGCAGTGGCCACCAACGCCTTGCAAATCAAGACAGGGTCGATGTCGCGCTCCGACCGGATCGCCAAGTACAACCAATTGCTGCGCATCGAGGAAGACCTGGGCGAGGTGGCACAATATCCTGGTCGCGACGCCTTCTATAACCTGCGTTAATTTCGGAGGCCGCTCATGTTTTCCCGGTTTTCCATGCGCGGTCTCGTCATCGTGTTGTTTGTCGCGCTCGTCCTGATTCAATACCCGTTGTGGTGGGGTAAGGGCGGCTGGTTTGAGGTCTGGGAAATGCGCCGACAGGTAAGCGCCCAACATGCCTTGAATGAAGGCCTAAGGCTGCGTAACGCAGCCTTGGAGGCCGAAGTGCGTGATTTGCAAACCGGCACCGACGCTATCGAAGAGCGGGCCCGCCAAGAACTAGGTTTGGTGAGCCCCGATGAGATCTTTGTGCGGGTCGTAGAAGGAAGCGGCCAGTAGATCGTGGCTTGGCGCGGACGTGCATCGAGGTGCTCCAGAATGTGGCAAGCGCCGCGCCACTAGAGGCACAGGTCTGGGTGCAAGGCGATGTCAGCAGGCAGAAAACCAGTTACTACAATGCAAAACCTGCTGTAAACCCTTGTTTCGTTTCTGCGCGTAGGCGTGTAATGTTGTGACACTTAGCGCTTGGGGCACTCCGGTTGCTGCCCCGGTTGTGTTTAATCGGAGTCATCATGAAGCTTACACGCATTGCACTCAAGTCTTTGGCTGCAGCAACGCTTGCCGTTGCTGCGGCGGGGGCTGCACAAGCGGCCGAGTTTACTTTGCGCTATGCGCACTTTTGGCCTTCCAACTCGCGCATCCATACCGAATTATTTGAGGCGTGGGCCAAATCCGTCGAAAAGGCGTCCAACGGACGCATTGCGGTACAAATGTTCCCTGCGCAAACCTTGGCGAAGGCTGAAGGCTCTTACCAGGCGATGGTCAATGGCGTGGCCGACATCGTCAGTACGGTGCAGGGTTACACCACCGGCCGTTTCCCGCTGAGCCAGATCGGCGAATTTCCGGGCATCGGCTCAACCGCCACACAGACAGGCTGCGTCGTTCAATCGCTGTATGATGCCGGTCTGCTCGACAGCGAATATTCCGACGCGCACGTGCTGTATCTGTTCTCCACCGGGCCCGGCATGATCCACACTCGCACCAAGCCCGTGGCGAAACCTGAAGACCTCAAGGGTATGCGCATCCGCAACCCGGCGGTCATTCCTGGTCAAATCCTCCAGCATGCGGGTGCACGTACGGCGTCCATGCCAGCTCCCGAAGCTTACGAATCGATGCAGCGCGGTGTCATCGAGGGCGTGGTGTTTCCTTGGGAAGCCGTACAGGTGTTTCGTCTGATCGAACTCACGCGCTACCACACCGAGATACCGCTGTATTCCACCGTCTTCGTGACGGCCATGAATAAGCGCACTTACGAGCGTCTGCCAGACGACCTTAAAAAGGTCATCGACGAACACTCGGGCCCCGAGTGGCAGCGCCGGGCGGGTGCTGTGTTTGATTCGCTTGATATCAGCGGCCGCGAGCAAGCCGTCAAAGATGGCCAGGAAATCATCACCATCAAAGATGATCCCCTCCAGAACCCCGAGTGGGGCCCCATCTTGCGCAGCGTTGTCGACGAATACCTCGAAACGTTGAAGAAGCAAAACCTGCCGGGTGAAAAAGTGTACGAGGCGGCCCAAAAGTTCAAGGAAAGCTGCCCCACCACCAGCGGCTAAGCTAAGATAGCATCAGCCCAGCGTACACATTGCGTGGCGCATCCGGCTTTCAAGCCATATGGGTGCGCCACCATAGTTTGTGCGTTAAGGTTTCTGTTTTTTTGCAGACGCTTGATCGTGTTGTCTTCGTTCTGCTGCCGTTCATCTCAGACGCTCGTGCGTCAATTTCAACGCCTCTTATCTCGAGAGCTGCATGGTAGTAGTTATCCAGAGAATTCTTGACGCTCTGGCACGCGCACTGTTGGTGCTCGCGGGAATTGCGCTGGTTGCGATGATGTTCGTTACCATCATTGACGTCGTCGTGCGCAATTTCGGCGAACTCATTCCCTTTCTCACTGAGGTGCGCTTTTATGGTGCCATCGAGCTCGTTCGCTACCTCTTTCTGCTGGCCATGGCGGGCGCCATGCCCTGGTGGATAGAGAAATCCCAAGTCATCGTCGAGTTATTCACACAAAAAGTGCCGGCCAAGCTGCGTGCTCGTATCGACGCTCTATGGTTGATCGGCTTTGCGCTGCTGGGGGCCTTGCTGGCGTACAGTCTTTCCGTTTCCGCCGCTAATGCTCTGATTACCGGTGAAACCACGGCCGATTTGTTTATTCCCATGGCACCCATCCGGTATGGAGCGGCATTCTGTATGGGATTAATGGCTGCGCGGGCCATCGTGGTTGCTGTGACTGGCCTGGTTAAGGGAGAGCTGGATGTCGCCTGAGCTTGTCGGTGTCTCTGGGATCGTCGTACTGTTAATCCTGCTGGCTCTGCGATGCCCGATAGCCCTGGCGATGGCGGCGGTCGGCCTTGGTGGTTTCACCTACTTGGTAGGGTGGGCACCCGCGTTGGCGGTTCTCGAGTCCGCTCCTATGGATGTGCTCACAAACTTCGGGTTCAGTGCGATTCCCCTGTTTATTTTCATGGGGGTGATTGCGTCGAAGGCCCGTATGGCCGGTGAGCTCTTCGACATGGCGCGTACCGTGTTCGGATCGTGGCGGGGAGGGATGGCATTATCCGCGGTTTTGGCCAGCGGCACGTTCTCGGCGATCTCCGGATCGTCGCTTGCCACCGCCGCCACGATTAGTAAAGTTGCTTTGCCCGAGCTTGAGCAAAAAGGGTATGCGCAGTCGCTTGCCTCAGGGGTTTTGGCGGCCGGGGGCACGCTGGGCGTCATCATACCGCCCAGCATTGCGCTACTTCTCTATGGGTTGATTACCGAGCAATCCATTGGCGACTTATTCATTGCTGCCCTCATCCCGGGGCTGCTTGGTTTGCTTGGATACGGCATTACCGTGTGGCTGGTGGTCACATTCAAGCCTGAGCTGGCGGGCGAGCCGGGGCCGAAGACAACATGGTTAGAGAAGTTGCGGTCAACCCGTTCAGTTGGCCCCTTCCTGATCGTATTTGCTATTGTCCTTGGCGGCTTGTATGGCGGCTTCTTTACCCCCACTGAGGCGGCCGCCGTAGGTACCTTTGCCACGTTACTGATTGCGCTGTACCGTGGCGTCACGCGACACGAGCTCGTCGCTGCGGTTGGCGAGTCTCTGGGTATGTCGGTGGTCATCTTCTTCATGCTGTTGGGAGCAGAGATTTTTGGCTACTTCATCTCTGTCTCGCGCGTGTCGTTTTACATCACCGACCTTATCGCCGAGGCCGGCATGTCACCTTTGATGGTGCTGCTGTCGGTGTTGCTCCTGTACCTGGTGCTAGGCTGCTTCATGGACGCCATGGCCATGATGTTGTTGACCGTGCCCGTGGTGTTTCCAGTCGTCA
>CAZMVM010000033.1:17104-24567 GCA_964569785.1 uncultured Pigmentiphaga sp.
GGTTTGACCCTATCTGGTTTGGCGTCATTACGGTCATTACGGTGGAAGTGGGACTCATCACGCCACCTGTCGGCATGAACGTGTTCGTCATTAAGGCGTCGGCGAGACACATTCCACTGGGCACTATTTTCCGCGGCGTGATGCCATTTTTGGCCAGCGACGTGGTGCGTATCGCGTCACTCGTTGCCTTCCCGTGGCTCATGATCGGCATTGCGGCACACTGAGCTGTTTCCAGCTCGCGCGGGCTATTCGCGCGGGCTCGGCACCAGTGGCCCGCCGTAGAACTGTGCAAGGGCCGATGCAGAGTTCGCGCCCAATGGGGCACCAGTTCGTCAATATAACTGCCTGCGCCTAACCTTCTCTAGCGGAAGCTCGAAGCGCAGGCAGTTCAATGACATCGCGCACTTCAAGCTTTCCCGCGTGACCCACATCCGTACACGCTTTCCCCGTTCCCTGAACGCCTGTCGGCGCGCCTTAAACCGACCAAACATCGTGCACTACGACCCATATCGTCGGCATAGTACGTTGCCGAAACAGGCCTCAGTTTTGGCACATACTAGGTGTTTGGCTTTGTTGCTTGGTATAGTTCCCCGTCAATTCCGTACTTGTGCCTGTTGGTTCACGGCTGAATGGGGGACGGGTTTATGCGCCCTGTGCGCACATGGCTATTATTTGTTATCGGTCTGGCAGTTATTCTGTTGCTGGTAGCAGGCTGGCGTAGTGGGGTGTTCTCGCAACCTATCAACAGCCCGTATCCAGCGGGTGCGCCAGCAACCAATACCCTGTTTAGTGCATTCACCCAGCGTTCGCCGAAATATCTGGATCCAGCCAGTTCGTATTCGAGCGACGAGACACCGTATACCTACAGCATCTATCAGCCGCTTTACGGTTATCACTACCTGAAGCGTCCGTATGAATTGATTCCCCGGGCGGCGCTAGAAGTAGTTGCTCCGGTGTATCTCGATGCCGATGGGAATGTACTGCCCGAGGATGCACCGGGCGATTTGGTGGCCGAAAGTGTCTACGATATCCCGATCAAAAAGGGAGTGATGTTTCAGCCACATCCTGCCTTTGCCAGAGACGCCGACGGGAACTACATCTATCACAACCTCACCGCCGCTGATCTTAGGGGCATACGCGCCATCCCAGATTTCGAGCATGTGGGCACGCGTGAGCTCACGGCTCACGACTTCGTGTACCAAATTCGGCGGTTGGCAAGCCCGCGTATCGTGTCGCCTATCTACGCGCAAATGAGCTCCTATATCGTCGGTCTGCAGGAGTATGGCGATTATCTTCGTGAGCTTGACGCGAAGCTGCGCGAAGAAGGGCGTGCGAACGAGTGGCTGGACTTACGCGAACACGGATTTGACGGGGTTGAAGCGCTGGACGAGCATACGCTGCGGATCCGAGTCATGGGGAAATATCCCCAGTTCAAATACTGGCTGGCTATGACATTTTTTTCCCCTGTGCCCTGGGAGGCCGAGCGCTTCTACCATCAGCCAGGGATGGCTCAGCGCAACCTTACGCTGAACGATTGGCCGGTCGGCACGGGTCCGTACATGCTGGTTGAGAACCTGCCGAACCGTCGCTTGGTGCTCGAACGCAATCCCTACTTTAATTCCGAGTTTTACCCATGCGAAGGTGCACCCGAAGCCGACGCCGCGCAACTCCTTGAAGATTGTGGCAAGCCCCTGCCGTTCATCGACCGTGCCGTTTTCAGCATTGAGAAAGAGGCCGTGCCGTTGCAAGGGAAATTCTTGCAAGGGTATTACGATGTGCCGCAGATCGAGCGGGGCGAGTACGGCGTCGCTTTCAGAGTGGCCGCGGAAGACTCTCCCGATAAGGCGGCGCTCTACGCCGAACGAGGGTTGCAGCTGCCCACCACGGTGGAAGCCTCAATTTGGTACATGGGCTTTAACTGGCTCGACCCTGTGGTGGGGAAGGGCGATACACCCGAGCAGGAAGAGCGTAATCGCAAGCTGCGGCAAGCTATCAGTATTGCTGTCGACTGGGAACAGTACGTGGCGATTTTCGAGTCCAATCAAGCGCAAGTGGCGTATGGCCCAGTACCTCCCGGCATCCCGGGCCACCTCGAGGGCATCGAAGGCATCAATCCGGTAGTCTACGATGTGGTAGACAACCGGGCAGAGCGCAAGCCACTTGAGGAAGCGCGCCGTTTGCTCGCCGAAGCTGGCTACCCCGATGGGCGAGACGCCGACACAGGTGCACCTTTAGTGCTGCATTTCGATGCCATGGGCGGGGCAACGGGGGCGCGTCCGCAGTTCGACTGGATGCAAAGGCAGTTCGCCAAGCTAGGAATCCAACTCGAAATCCGCTCGACCGACTACAACCGCTTTCAGGACAAGATGCGCAGTGGGGTCGCTCAGATCTTTATGTGGGGATGGCTGGCCGACTACCCAGATGCAGAAAACTTTCTGTTCCTGCTGTACGGGCCAAACTCGAAGGCCAAGGTAGACGGCGAAAACGCCGCCAACTATCAAAACGACGAATTCGACGAGCTATTTCGGCAGATGCGTGACCTGGAAGACGGCCCGCAGAAAAATGAGCTGATCTGGCGGATGACGCGCATCGTGCAAGAAGATGCGCCCTGGATGTTTGGCTATTACCCTGCATCCGGCGGAGCCTACCAGCAGTGGGTCGGGAACGCCAAACCCAGCCAGATGGTGCGCAACACCCTTCCGTACCTCAAGATCGACACCGAGTTGCGCGCGCGCAAGATTCGCGAGTGGAATGGTCCGGTGTGGTGGCCCGTGGGCTTATTGTTATTGCTTGCCTTCGCACTTGTGTGGCCGGCGGTGCGCATGATACGTCAACGCGAACGTGCAACTGCACTGGCTGAGGAACAGGCATGACCGCATACATTATCCGCCGCATACTTTACGGCGTGCTCATCCTCATCGGCGTCAACATATTCACCTTCCTGCTGTTCTTCGCGGTGAACACGCCCGACGACATGGCCCGTCTGGCCATTGGGGGGCGACGGGTCAGTGCTGACGCCATCGAACAGTGGAAGATTCAACAGGGTTACGACAAGCCTCTGTTCATCAACACAGAAGCAGAAGGCAGCAAAAAGCTCACTGAAACAATCTTCTTCGAACGCTCGGTCCCGCTTCTACGATTTGATTTCGGCTTCTCGGATGCGGGACGCGATATCAGCTACGAGATCAGTCAGCGCATCGGGCCAAGTCTGGCCCTGGCCGTACCAACATTTATCCTTGGCTTGCTAGCCAGTGTGTCGTTCTCCTTATTGCTGGTGTATTTCCGGGCGACCTGGCTAGACTTCTGGGGGGTGGTGCTGTGCGTTGCGATGCTCTCGATTTCGGCCCTGTTCTACATCATCGCTGGTCAGTATCTATTCGCCAAGCTGCTGCGGCTGGCACCGTATTCCGGTTTTAGCGGTGGCCTCGACATGGTGCGTTTCTTGGCGCTGCCCGTGCTCGTTGCGTTATTGGCCAAGCTGGGCCCAGAAGCCAGGTTTTACCGCACACTTTTCCTTGAAGAAGCCAGCAAAGACTATGTACGTACCGCCCGCGCCAAAGGGCTGCCCGAGCGGGTGGTCATGTTCGGTCATGTGTTCCGCAACGCGCTATTGCCCATATTAACCAGCAGCGTTGCGGTCATCCCCTTATTGTTCATGGGTAGTCTGATTGCAGAGTCCTTCTTTGGCATTCCAGGGTTGGGCAGCTATACCATCGACGCCATCAACGCGCAGGACTTCTCCATTGTGCGTGCCATGGTCTTCCTGGGTTCGGTTTTGTATATCGTCGGCCTGCTCCTGGCGGATATTTCGTACACGCTGGCCGATCCGCGGGTGAGGTTGGAGTAGGCCATGCCCCAGTTCAAGTACGTATTGCTGTGGACCGATGCCGCACTATTTGCCCTGATCATTGCGGTTCTTTTGTACATCTGGCGCGTCCGGCGTACACAGACGTTACGGGCAACCTGGCAACGTGTGCTGCATGACAGCGCCGCTATGTGCTCGGCCATTGTTTTAATGGCCTTTGTGGTGGTTGGCGTGTTGGATTCGGTACATTACCGACCCGCGTTGCCGCCCGCGCCTGGTGCGCCGGCGGATGCCCCCACCGCCTGGTCTCCCGTCACGAAATCGCTACTCGATGCCGTGCTAGAGCGCACGACCCCTGCCGCCGAGCGCACTTGGTCGGCCCCGCTTGCATACCGACAATTGCTCAAAGAGACAGAAATTATCGATGGCGAACCGGTGCGAGACTTTCCTCGACTCGTCCATGGCGCGGCTCATCTCGATGACCCCGAAACCCAATGGACGCGCGATGTGCTCATGCGCACCGGCTTAGGGTTCGCGGGTGGCGCGGCGGCGGCGTTGGCTTTGATCTTATTGATCTCCGCGCTTCTCGCCGCGCGTTGGCGATTGAGTTTTGCGGTTGCATTACGCGACATTGTGTCCGGGGTAACCAAGGTTCCGTGGCGGGCCATGCTCATCACCTTAACCCTGTTGTGCTTGCTGATTGGGGTGGTGGCCGCATTAGCTACCGGCTATCACGTACTGGGTACCGACAGAACCGGCAACGATGTGCTTGTGCAAGCGCTGAAAAGCGTGCGCACGGCTTTGGTTATTGGCAGCCTGACAACCATTGCCATGCTACCTTTCGCGTTGAGCTTCGGGTTGGCGGCGGGCTACTTTAAGGGCTGGGTCGATGACATCATTCAGTACATTTACACCACCTTAACCGCCATTCCTGGAATCTTGTTGATTGCGGCAGCAGTGCTCATGCTGCAGGTCTACATAGACGCCCGTCCCGAGAACTTCGTTACCAGCGCCGAAAGAGCCGATGTGCGATTGTTCATGCTGTGCGTTATTTTGGGGGTAACCGGCTGGGCCGGGTTGTGCCGCTTGTTGCGCGCGGAAGCGCTGAAATTGCGTGAGTTGGAATTCGTGCAAGCAGCGCGAGCCTTTGGCGTTGGACACGGCCGTATCATCGTCCGACATTTACTCCCTAATGTGATGCACATTGTGCTGATCACGGCTGTATTGGAGTTTTCGTCCCTCGTGCTGTTCGAGGCCGTCTTATCCTATCTGGGCGTAGGCGTCGACCCCAGCATGAACTCTTACGGTTCCATGATCGACATGGCGCGTACCGAGATGTCGCGCGACCCCATGATCTGGTGGAACCTGCTTGCCGCATTCGTATTCATGTTGGCATTGGTGTTGTCGGCGAACCTGTTTGTCGACGCCGTACGGGACGCCTTTGATCCCCGCAGCGCCGCCCTGACCCGGGTAGCTCGACTGCGTCGGGCAGCGTTTGGAGGGAAAGCATGACAGGTCCCGCCAGCGCGCCTGTGCTCGAGGTTAGAAATCTTTCGGTAGGCTTCGACGACGAAACGGGCTTGCGCCAAGCCGTAAATGAGGTGAGCTTCACCATTCAGCGCGCAGAAACCTTTGCGCTGGTCGGCGAATCGGGTTGCGGCAAAAGCATGACCGCGTTGGCCCTCTTGCGCTTGCTCCCCGACGCAGGGCGCATATTGGGCGGCGAAGTATTGCTCGACGGTCAAGACTTGAACCGTTTGCCCGAAGCTGAAATGCGCCGGATCCGGGGAGGGCGCATCGGCATCATCTTCCAGGAACCCGCCACGAGCTTGAACCCCGTGATGCGGGTGGGCGATCAAATCGTAGAAACCATACGGGTGCACACGGGCGTTCGCGGTGCAGCGGCACGCGCCAAAGCCATTGAGTGGTTGCAGCGCGTGGGCATCCCCGAACCCGAACGGCGCATTGACGACTATCCATTTCAGTTGTCGGGTGGACAAAAACAACGCGTCATGATTGCCATTGCGCTTGCGGCCGAGCCCGACTTGCTGATTGCGGACGAGCCCACCACTGCGCTCGACGTGACGATCCAGGCCCAGGTGCTCGATCTACTGGCTAACCTCCAGAAAGAGCTGGGCATGGCGATCCTGCTGATTACGCATGATCTGGCCGTCGTCCGCAACGTGGCTCACCAGGTGGCACTGATGTACGGCGGCGAAATCGTAGAAACTTCGGATGCCGCCGATTTCTTCGCCCGTCCGCGGCATCCGTATGCGCGCTTACTGTTCGATGCCATCCCCACCTTGGAAAAACGAGGTAAACCTCTCGCGGGTATTTCATCGGCAGAACTATTTGCAACCCTGCGGGGAGCACCTGCGGTGGCGGAGCCCGAACTGCCGGTCGATGTGATGCCTTTATTGGGGCCAGGCCGCACCCCATTTGGGCTGGTGCAAGACCATTCCCCCTCGACGCGCCTCGTGGGTACCGATGTTCTGAGCGAAGAGCCTGGAGCTTCAGCGCTCGCACGCGGGGCAACCCCCGCTCACCGCATCGGGGCGACGTCTCCCGACCGGCAAGTAGCTCCGCCAACCGCGCAAGCAAGGCCAACACTGGCAGAGCTGGCCCGGCCCAACTACACGAAAGGCGAAGTTGTTCTTGAAGTACGCGATTTGAAGGTGCATTACCCCATACGTAAGGGCCTCTTGCGGCGCGAAGTGGGTGTCGTGAAAGCAGTTGACGGCGTAAGCTTCACTTTGCAGCGCGGGCGCACCCTGGCTCTACTGGGGGAATCAGGCTGCGGCAAAACCACTACCGGCAAGGCACTCCTGCGTCTACTGGATGGCACGGCGCACATTAGCGGCGAAGCAAAACTTGATGGCGACGACGTCTTGCGCGCCAACGTCCGCGAGCTGAAACGCCTGCGCCACCGCATTCAAATCGTATTTCAGGACCCGTTTGCATCGCTCGACCCACGCATGCGCGTTGGCGAAGTGCTGGAAGAGGGCATGGTTGCTTTGCGCCGCGAATACGGCAAAGCCGAGCGCGTCCAACGGATTGAAACACTTTTGCAGCGCGTCGGCTTACCTGCTGACTCTGCCACGCGGCATCCGCATGAGTTTTCCGGGGGGCAGCGGCAACGCATTGCAATCGCCCGCGCGTTGGCCGTATCCCCCGAGATACTGATTCTTGATGAGCCCACCTCGGCGCTGGATGTCTCTGTGCAAGCCCAGATTCTGAACCTGCTGCGCGAGCTGCAGGAAGAACTGGGCATGGCGTACCTGTTTATCACCCACAATTTCAGCGTAGTCGAATACATGGCGGATGACATCGCCATCATGGACGCCGGCCGTATCGTCGAGATCGGCACCGCCGAGAAGCTGCTTACGAGCCCCGAGCACGAAGTTACCCAGCGACTCCTGGCCGCCGTTCCGCGACTTCCCACTACAGCATCCACCGATGCAAGTACCTCAACCACCTTCCTCCGGCGGTAGGGAAGGGCAGCTGGGCAGGCTTACACGTTTTTCTGCGAGTGCGTTACAATGCTGACCGACTTCAGTTCTCCTCGCTCTCAATGAGCGCCCTCCACCTAGAGAAAACAGACAACGGAAGCGTGGCCGAGTGGTTGAAGGCACCGGTCTTGAAAACCGGCAAGGGGCAA